>JAFDYM010000370.1 GCA_018267435.1 Bacteroidota bacterium
AGACGTAGGTGAGCATGATGAAGAGTAACGAAAGTATCTCGTCTCGGCTTTTGATATTGGCTACCACCTCGGTATGTATGGGGTGTATGGCAAATAGAAAGGCAATAATGAACGACACTGCCATATCTATACGAAAACTAATAGCCAAGGTGTAGAAAATAAGCACCGACAACAAGGCATATAGCAATACATTAATAAAGTGCCTAGGGGCAGGGTTGTTGCCGAATATGGCATACTCTATTGCAAAAGTAGCTACCGATAAGGGGCGATAGCGGCCACCACTTAACTGCTGCTCGGCATTGTTTTGCGCGTAGTACGATGAAAATATATCGGAAGTAAATATCTCGCCCAAGCCGCTAAAGCCTTTCTCTACCTGCGCATTGGTTACCACCACCTCATCATCTAGGGCATACTGGTTACTTACTGTATTTATATACAGCAAAAACGATACGGCGAAAAGTATTAAACTTCCGCTGCGCAGGTTAAGCCTACTTAGCAGTTGCATCGGTAAGGGGTTTGTTTTAGCAAGTCAAATTAACCTAATAGCTATGTAGCTATTATAAATTAATATCCACAATGCACTTTGCCTTACCTATATTTTAAATTAGGTTTGCCGCAATGCACTATACAGCCGCACAGTTAAAACATCCCATATTTAAAATAATGCAGCAGGCCGCCGATGAACTTGGCGTAGAGGCCTATGCTGTAGGCGGCTTTGTGCGCGACCTTATACTTGAGCGACCAAGCAAGGATATAGATTTTGTATGCGTGGGTAGCGGCATTGAACTTGCCACCAAGGCAGCTTCTATCATCGATCCTAAGCTGCATGTATCGGTATTCAAGAATTTTGGTACGGCGCACTTTAGGTGGAACGATTGGGACTTTGAATTTGTAGGTGCGCGCAAGGAAAGCTACCAGCGCGATAGCCGCAAACCTATAGTAGAGGAAGGCACTTTGGAAGATGACCAAAACCGCCGCGACTTTACTATAAACGCACTGGCCATAAGCATGAACGCCGCTAGCTATGGCAAACTAGTTGATCCTTTCAACGGTGTGCAGGATATGGAGGACAAGATAATCCGCACCCCGCTTGACCCAGATATAACTTTTAGCGACGACCCATTGCGCATGATGCGTGCCATACGTTTTGCAACGCAGCTTGGCTTTACCATACATACCGACACCTTAGCTTCAATTAAAAAGAACGCCGAGCGCATAAGCATCATTAGCCAGGAGCGTATTACAGATGAGTTGAACAAAATCATTTTGGCACGCACGCCATCTATAGGTTTTATATTGCTAGAAGAAACAGGCCTGCTAAAGCGCATACTGCCCGAAATGCAAAACCTGAAGGGCGTAGAAAACTACGAAGGCAAAGGGCATAAAGACAACTTTTACCACACCCTACAGGTGTTAGATAACATAACCAAAACTACTAACGACCTTTGGCTGCGCTGGGCTGCTATACTGCATGATATAGCTAAGCCACCTACCAAAAAGTTTGTACCTGGCGAGGGCTGGACCTTCCACGGGCATGAGGTACTGGGTAGCAAGTGGGTACCTAATATTTTCCGCAGATTGAAATTGCCATTGGGCAACGAAATGAAGTTTGTGCGCAAAATGGTGTACCTGCACCTGCGCCCTATAGCATTAACCAAAGAAGAGATAAGCGATTCGGCGCTGCGCCGTTTGCTATTTGAGGCTGGCGATGACATAGAAAGCCTATTGATGCTGTGCGAAGCAGATATAACTAGCAAGAACCGTGATAAGGTGCGCCGCTACCTAATGAAGTTTGAAATAGTGCGCGAAAAATTGAAAGAGGTAGAAGAGAAAGACCGCGTACGCAATTTTCAACCACCAGTATCGGGCGAGTTGATAATGGAAACCTTCGGTATACAACCTTGCAAGGAAGTAGGCATAATAAAAGATGAGATAAAAGAAGCCGTGCTAGAAGGTAAAATACGCAACGATTACGAGGAGGCTTATGCCATGATGCTAGAGCTTGGCACTAAATTAGGATTGCAAAAGAAAGAATAGAACGCGGATAATACAGATAACACGGATTACCGCAGATTGCATCATATCCGTTTCATCTGCATCATCCGTTTTATCAGTGTTCAGAAAAATGAATTCAAAAAACCTAATAGTGATTGCAGGGCCTACAGCAGTAGGCAAAACAGCCTTGGCTATTGAGGTAGCTAAGCACTATGGCGCTGAAATAATTTCAGCCGACTCGAGGCAGTTTTACAGAGAGATGAGCATAGGTACTGCCAAGCCTACTGAAGAGCAATTGAACGCAGTGCCGCACCACTTCGTCAACAACCTTTCTATCCATCAAAAGAATTATAGTGCGGGCAGATACGAAGCTGAAGTGCTTAATTTTTTAGAGGCTTACTTTAAGCACAATCCAATAGCTGTAATGGTAGGTGGTTCGGGCTTGTTCATTAATGCGGTATGTAGCGGGTTCGATAAAATGGAGAACACCGAGAACAAGGACCTGTGGCTAACGCGCAACTTTCTAAACACCAAAGACCTTGACTGGCTACAGCAGGAAGTAGAAAGGCTAGACCCTGCTTATTATGCCGAGGTAGATAAGAAAAACCCCGTGCGCCTAAAGCGCGCCTTGGAAATAATATACACCACTGGCAAAACGTACAGTGAGCAGCGCATAGGCAAAAAAATAGAGCGCGACTTCAACATAATAAAAGTGGGACTAAGCCTACCGCGAGAGGTGCTGAACGAGCGCATAAACTTGCGCGTAGATGAAATGATGCAAGAAGGCCTGCTAGATGAAGTGAAAGAGCTATACCTACACAAAAAACTACACACCCTTAATACCGTAGGCTATACCGAGCTATTTGACTTTATAGAAGACAAACTAACACTGCAACAAGCCGTAGACCTTATAAAGCAGAACACCCGTAACTACGCCAAGCGCCAAATGACCTGGTTCAAAAAAGACAATGGCATGCAGTGGTATCAACCACAGCAGAAGGATGAGGTAGTAACATATATTGATAAGAAGTTATCAGCTTAATCCTTTTCCTTCCCATCCTCTACATGCAATATATGTAGTAGCCTATGTACTACAGGCGCAAAGAAGACAGCAGTAATACCTAAAAAGATAACGCCACTATATAGCGCATAAAACGATGAGAAAATTTTAGCCCCATCGCTATCCATATTTACGGTAGGTCCCATGCCTGTTAATATCATACAGGCCATATAGAAGCTGTCTATCCAACCTAGGTTAGAAAGCAGGTGATAGCCTACAGTACCAATACCTGTAGAGAAAACAATAAGTGCTATAGCAAACAAGCTGCTGCGCACTAGCCTAAGAAAAAAAACAGATAAAGGTGCCACACTTTGGCCTTTGCGTTCATACTTATAAGCACTGTGCTTTGTGATATTGCTCATGGTATACTAAAATATCCAAAAAGCGAACACCGCTGCCTATTTATTAGAGTACTCGCATGCATTATATTACACAATTAGTTGATTGTTAAAAAAATAAACTGACAGATATCGTAACTATGTAAAACAAAACCCGTTTAATGGGTTTGAGGGACTTTTGGAACTTTCGGAGATATTTTGGCTTACTTTTTGCTACTTTTAGCATTCTCTTGATCATCACCTAACCATAATCATAATTTTTCTATGAGAAAATTGTGTACACTTCTCGCTGTTGTATCTATATCAACCTGTGCTTGGGCGCAGCAAAATGTAGGTATAGGAACCAACACCCCTCAAAGCAAACTAGATGTAAGTGGTGGCATAAGCATAGGTACCAACTATGCTGGCACACACGCAGCCCCAGCCAACGGCGCACTTATAGAAGGCGCAGTGGGTATAGGTACATCTAGCCCTAATGCATCGGCTATATTAGATGTGAATGCAACCGATAAAGGCTTGTTGCTACCAAGGTTAACCACAGCACAGTGTAACGCTATACCCAGCCCTGCTACGGGTTTGATGGTTTATAACACCGACCTAAACTGCATATATTATTATAACGGCAGCACTTGGACCAATGCGGCTGGCTTAGGCGCACCAGGTGCTACAGGCCCTACAGGCCCTACGGGCGACCAAGGGCCGGCAGGTGCACAAGGTGTACAAGGCCCAGCAGGTGCAGCAGGTCCAGCAGGCGCACAAGGCCCAGCAGGCCCTACAGGTAACCAAGGTATACAAGGCCCAGCAGGTGCGGTAGGCCCAGCAGGCGCAGCAGGTGCACAAGGCCCAGCGGGTGCAGCGGGCCCTCAAGGAGCGGTAGGCCCTACAGGCAGCCAAGGTGCGCAAGGTCCAGCAGGTGCGGTAGGCCCAGCAGGTCCACAAGGCGTAGCAGGCCCAGCAGGTGCGGTAGGGCCGGTAGGCCCAGCAGGTGCAGTAGGCCCAGCAGGCGCAGTAGGCCCAGCAGGCGCAGTAGGTCCAGCGGGTGCAGTAGGGCCACAAGGTGCCGTAGGCCCTGCGGGTGCGGTAGGTCCGCAAGGCGCACAAGGCCCAGCAGGTGCAGTAGGCCCTCAAGGTGCACAAGGCCCAGCAGGCCCTGCAGGTGCACAAGGCTTTTTACCTAATGGTAGTGCTGCTGGCAATACCCCATACTGGAACGGCAGCAGCTGGGTAACCAATAGCAGCAACATACATAATAACGGTGGTAACATAGGCATGGGCACTACCTCGCCGCAGGCTAGGCTGCAAGTAGAAGGCGGTAAAATATTCCTTTCTAAAACAACCTTCCCAAACCCAGGTGCATATACACCTGGCGATATAGTAATAGGTAGCAATACAGATACGCGCGATGGCTATGGTGGCACTAACGGTCCACACATTATGCTACGTTCATCGGCCAAAAGCAGTATAGCCGCAGTAGATGAAGGTGATAACATAGGTCAGATTTCGTACCAAGGTTTAACATGGACCCTAGGTGAAAACGTAGGTTGGGGCAACCAAAACATACGCATGCCTATACTAGGTGGCGGTGGCAACAGGGTGTTGCAAGCCGATAATAACGGTCAACTATATGCCAGCAACGATATACCTGGCGGCGATAACGACTATATACAAAACCAATACGGAGGTGCCCAGGGTGCCAACTTTTGGATAAGCGGAATAGGCCGTGCCGATAATGGTATAGTAACTGGTAGCAGCGGTACTTACAACACTTTCTACACTTGGACTGATCTACCTGGTTATCACGGTATATATTCATCAACAGTTAACGGCGCACACTTCTACCCTAACAATGGAAGCTATGGCTCGTGGCGTATAGCTGGTAGCCGTAACGGCTGGCAGGGTTTGGAGTTTGATGCCGCTGGCGGAAACCTAAGCTTAATGATGGGGCATAACACACATAGCTGGGGCAACCAAACTACGGGTATACACAATAACTCGTACGGCTGGCTATGGAGGTTCGAACACCAAAGATTGTGGGCAGACGGACTTACCGATATAAACGATGCAGGATACTATGTAGACCCTAACGGCACAAGCAACATAAATGAACAAATAAGCCACACACTACGCACAGGTTATCTAGACTTTAGGTATGCTGGCAGCAACTCGGGCCAAGGTACACACCCTTATGCTATATTTCAAGAAGCAGGCGATTGGACATGGCCTTACCCAGACCTTCGCATAGCATACCATACAGGTATAAAGCTAGGTGCCAATGCCAGCTACAATGGTATAAGGTTCTACACCGACTATGATATGAGTAGCTTGGTAATGGCAGTAAACGATGCTAGCACCAGCGGGGCGGGCAATGTATATATGACTGGTCAGCTAGGCGTAGGTGGCACACCTAACGCTGCCGCACAGGTAGATGTAAACTCAACTAACAGAGGTTTTCTACCTCCGCGAATGAGTACCGGTCAGCGCGATGCCATAAGCGGACCAGCAGCAGGCTTAATCATTTACAACAACTCTACCAACTGCGTTCAGCTATACACACCTAGCGGCTGGGTAAACATGGGCTGTGGCAATTAATAACTATAGTAAACCAATATAACACATGAAAAGAATATTGCTTTCTATAGCTATAAGCCTAAGCCTATACAGCACGTATGGGCAGGTAGGCTTAGGTATAGGCACTAACGACCCCAAGAGCAAGCTAGATGTAAAAGGTGGGACTGCCATAGGTAACTATGCGGGCAATAATGCTGCGCCTACCAACGGTGCCATTATAGAAGGTCAAGTAGGTATTGGTACGCCAACGCCTGATGCCTCGGCAATACTTGACCTAAGTGCCAACCAAAAGGGTATGCTAGTACCACGCGTAACTACTACACAGCGCTTAGCTATAAGCAATGCCAGCAAAGGCTTGCTAGTATACGATACCGACATCAACAACTTTTTTTACCATGATGGTAACATTTGGCTGAATGTATCTACTACTGGCCCCTTAGGCCCACAAGGCCCTAAAGGTGATACAGGTAGTACAGGCGTACAAGGTGCAGTTGGCCCACAGGGTACACCTGGTACTGCAGGCGCGCAAGGGCCAATAGGTATTACAGGGCCACAAGGTGCAGCAGGTATACAAGGTGTACAAGGGGCACAAGGCCCACAAGGCGTACAAGGCCCGCAAGGCGTACAAGGGCCGCAAGGCGCTGTAGGTGCTACAGGGCCACAAGGTGCAGTGGGCATACAAGGTCCTCAAGGTGCCGCTGGCCCACAAGGCCCACAGGGCGCAGCAGGGCCGCAGGGCGCAGCAGGTGCACAAGGCCCTCAAGGTGCAGCAGGCCCGCAAGGTGCACAAGGCCCGCAAGGTGCACAAGGCCCGCAAGGCGCAGCTGGGCCACAAGGTGCACAAGGCCCGCAAGGTGCACAAGGCCCTCAAGGTGCAGCAGGCCCGCAGGGTGCAGCAGGCCCGCAAGGTGCACAAGGCGTAGCAGGCCCGCAAGGAAGTGTAATGCCTGGTAACGCAGCTGGTGCCACAGCATATTGGAATGGAAGTGCATGGACTAGTGGAACAAACTTGTATAATAATGGTACACGTGTAGGCATAGGCACTACAGCGCCACAAGAGAAACTACAGATAGAGGGCGACAAACTTTATCTATCTAAAACAAGCTTTCCGAATACCGCATCGTGGACCGTAGGCGATGTAACCATAGGCAGCAATACCGAAACGCGCGATGGCTATGGTGGTACCAATGGGCCACATATAATGCTCCGCTCATCGGCAAAAAGCAGTATAGCCGCTCTTGATGAAAACAACGATTTGGGTCAAATTTCTTATCAAGGTCTTACATGGAACATTGGTGAAAACATAGGTTGGGGCAACCAGAATATACGCATACCAGCGCTAGCGGGTGGTGGCAATAAAATAATAAAGGCCGACAACAATGGCCAACTATTTGCCAGCAACGATATTGATGCGGCCGATGGCAGTTATATCCAAAATCAGTTTAGTGGCGCACAAAGCAGCAACTATTATATATCGGGCGTAGGCCGTGCCGATAATGGTGTACGTACTGGTAGCAGCGGCACTTATAACACCTTCTATACTTGGACCGATTTACCTGGCACACATGGCTTTTACTCTTCGGTACATAACGGCGCCCACTTTTCGCCTAACGACCTAACCTTTGGTTCGTGGCGCGTACGCGGTAACCGCAATACATGGCAAGGTTTGGAATTTGACGCTAGCGGCGGTAATTTAAGCTTAATGATGGGCACCACAGGCCAAGGCTTGGGAGGGCAAATAGTAGGCGTACATAACAATTCCGTAGGTCAATGGCTATGGAGGTTTGAACACCAAAGGCTGTGGGCCGATGGCATGACGGATGTAAATGATGCCAACTACTATATCAACCCTAATGGCACTTCGGTAGTAAATGAACAAAGAGCTAATACGCTGCGTACAGGTTATTTAGATTTTAGGTATTCTAGTGGCAACTCGGGTCAAGGCGCTAACCAATACGCCATTTTTCAAGAAGGTGGAGATTGGACATTCCCTTACCCAGACCTTCGCATAGCATACCATACGGGTATAAAATTTGGCGCAAACCCAAGTTATAACGGCGTTCGTTTCTTTAGCGATTATGACATGAGCAGCCTTGTAATGGCTGTAAACGATGGCAGCACTAGCGGTGGCGGAAATGTATACATGAGCGGCCAATTGGGCGTAGGCGGTACACCGCACCCTTCGGCAGCACTTGATGTAGCTTCTACCAACAAAGGCTTTTACTTACCACGTATGAGTACTGGCCAGCGCGATGCCATAGGCTCGCCACCAAATGGCCTTATGCTATACAACACAACCACTAACTGCTCGCAGTTTTGGGGCGGTAGCAGTTGGGTAAACATGGCATGTTCATACCAACCAGGTTCGGCAGTATTAAATTACAATGGAGGTATGCAAACCTTTACTGTACCTGGTGGAGTAAGTACTGTTAAAATAACGGCTTATGGTGCTAGCGGCGGTACTGTACCTACGGGAGTAGGTGGCCAAGGTGGTATAATACAAGCAAATATAGCTGTAACAGCTGGTCAAACCTTATACGTTTACATAGGCGGCCAAGGCGGCAATTCCGCAGGTGGCTTTAACGGCGGTGGCACTGGCGGCAACCCTTCGAACGCCGCAGGCGGTGGTGGCGGTACCGATGTACGTGTAGGAGGAACAGCCTTGGGCAATAGGGTAATTGTAGCAGGCGGCGGCGGCGGCGGCGGACTTAATTGCGGCGGCAGCGTAAACCCTGGTGGACCCGGAGGTGCGGCCACGGGTGGAACAGGCTATCAATGTAGTTCGCCTACTAGCTATGTAGGTACGGGCGGTACACAATCTGGCGGCGGCATTGCAGGTAATAACCAAGGCCAAGGCTGCGGCACTAATGGCAGCTTAGGCCAAGGAGGTAACGGTGCCTGTACTTATGGCGGCGGCGGCGGTGGCGGCTATTATGGCGGCGGTGGCGGTGGCTATGGCGGCGGTGGCGGCGGTAGCAACTACTCGTCTGGCTCAATAGTATACACACAACAGGGCGGTAGAACAGGCAATGGCCTTGTAATTATAGAATGGTAACCCTTACATTACTTTAAGCTAAACCCGCTGCTCTGGTACTAAAGAGCAGCGGTTTTAGCTTAAGGCATTATTCATTATTAACATAACCTTCATTTACAAATGAAACGTTAACCAAGATTTGACGTATTATTTAGAACGCCCATACTAGAATTATAGCCATTTTTGATAGCTTAGATTTTTGTATAGAGTAATAACCTTTAAACCGACATGAAGAGAATACTCCCAATTGCAGCTTTATTGCTGATAATAAATTCAACCTACTCGCAACAAAATGTGGGCATAGGTACCAACACGCCACAAAGCAAGCTTGATGTAAACGGCGGAATAGCAATAGGTGGCAGTTACTCAGGTAGCGTGGCAGCACCAGCTAACGGAGCTATAATAGAGGGGAC
>JAFDYM010000371.1 GCA_018267435.1 Bacteroidota bacterium
GGGTCATGTTTTTGCTAAAGCTTATGCGCGTACTAGTATCGTTAGGAAACGTTATTTGTTCCTTGTATGTATCGTAAAGCAGCTTACTTATTTCGGCAGTACGCTTGCTACCGCGTTCAATATTCATGAATATTTCGCCGTATATCATTCCCCATACTTCTTCGCTGCTGCTGCAGTATAGCTTTGCTGCCCAGTAGTAGTTCGAGGCAAAATCCGGGTCGGCTTTTATGCCTGCTTCATATAGGTCAAGCGCTTTATTGTATTCTTTTTGGCGCATCCACAAGGTGCCCTGCTCAAGATATAGCCTGCCCGAATTTGGAAATTTCTTTAAGCCATCTTTGTAGGCCGCCAGCGCATCTTCGGTTTTGCCTAGGTTATCGTAAGCATTGCCCAATAGCTGAAACACGTAATCCTTCGCCTTTTTGTCGCTCTTTATTTTTTCTAATATCTGTATTGCCTTCTTGTAGTCCTTATCAAGGTAGTAAGCATAGCCTATTTCGTAGGTTATGTCCACATCCTCAGGCTCAAGCTTTTGTGCTTCTTGCAATAGCTTTATGCCTGTTTTATAATCGCCTTCATCTACATGCTTAATAGCTTCGTTTACTATCTCTTTGGCTTTGGGGTTGTTTTGTGCAAATACGCTGCTGGCAAACATTACTGCCAATAGCAATAGCAAAGTGGTTCTCATAGGGTAACTTATTTAAACCGAAAGTAATAGGAAAAAACTAAACTTTGAATACTACGATGCCTTCAATACCATAGGCCTTATCTCGTTCAAGGCGCGTTCCAAGGTGTGTATATTATCAATTTGATTAGGTATCTCTATACATTCATCGTGGCTTTTACCCTTTATGGTGTAGCTTCCATTGGGGTGTTTGGCTATTTCGTTTACTTCAATAAATGAAAGCTTTACTGTAGGCGCATTTGCCTGTTCGCGCATTATTACATTGCCCGATATGGTAAGGGTATAGCTATAATACATACGCTTAAACTTTTGCCAACCTATAAAGTAAAATGCTATAAGCAAGGCAACACATATACCTAATGCTATACGGTATACAGTAAGGCTGCTTAGGTGAAATACCCGTATAAATAGCAGCCCTGCCGTAACCATTAAAATAGCGGGGAGCAACTGTAACGACAATCGCCCCAAAATTTGCACCCTATCGGGTTGGTTCATTTTAAACTGTTCCATCGCATTTGTGAGATTAGCGATGCTGTGCTGACTAATGGCAAATGTAAATAATTATTTTTAATTAGTATGCCATTTTATACATCAAAACCCGCTACAGTAGCGGGTTTTGATATGATTTTTGTCAATTTCTTACTTCTGTATCCAGCTTTTGTACTTTTTCGACTTAATGGTTTTAATAATATTATATACCGATGCTGCCCAATAGTTGCGCAAGCCAAAACCGCCTGCATCGCCACTAAGCCTTTCGGCAACAAGCACATTTTTTGTTTTAGCATCGAATATGGTTACCCATATAAAACCTTTCTCCTGCATCTTGTCGAAGCTTTCCACTACAAAACAAATACCATAGCCATCGGCTTGGTTTGTCTTCATAGCCTTTACCGCTTTTTGAACATCCTCTTTTGTAATGGTATGCGTAGTATTGGTTACTAGAGTGTTGTAATCTACTTTGGCATTAGCTGTGTTTACGGGCTCAAGGTCTATGCTCATGTCGCTTTTATTAAAAGCACCTTTTACATCATACTTATCACCTTCGGTTACCACTAAGCCATTCCATTTTTCAAAGTAGTCGTTGCGTATTACCTCTGGGTTAGTAAAGCCCTCGCTGCCCACCAGTTTAGCCTGTGTAAAGTTTAAGCCATACCATACCACTTTCGCCTTTTGAAAATCTGATAGCGAAACTTGGGCATACATACTAGCACTTAGCATAAAAGCTACAACAAACATCAGTAGTTTACTTTTCATATTTATTTTTGATTTTATACAGCTAAAATAAGCTTAAGGCCTATAAACCCAAAAGTAAAAAAAGCTGGTTTGTGATGGATTATGCAGTGCGGCTGCGGAATAGCTTGGCTATTACCATTACTACAATAAAGGCTATTGCGCCTGCAACTGCTGCAAATACCGTAGCTCCTATCAAGTACTGCACCATGTGCTCGTGTATCATGGCCAGGTTCATCTGGCTCACGCTTTGGAACTCAATCTTATCATCAACAAAGTAGCCGCCCACTAGGTAGCTTACAAAAAGCAATGGCGGTATCATAGGCGTAATGCTAATGTTGGAAGAAGCTATCACCAATACTTTGTTCAGCCTAAACAACATGGCAAACACAAAGGCTATCAGCATTTGGAAACCCCACGCAGGAAAGATGCCCATAAACACGCCAAAGCCTACCGATGCTGCCTTGCGCAGGTCAGATTCATTAGGGTTGAACACTTCATCGCGTATCGAGTTGATGATGCCCTTCTTCATATACTTGCGTATAAGCCTGTGCGGCAAGTAGTATAGCAGGGTAAGAATAACCAGATAGGTATTCAATACGCTGATGCGTGTAAAATCGCGGAATGGGCGGAAGTGCGTTACACGCTCGTCAGGGTCGTACTTTACCTTAATAGGTACAGGTATAACATCTACATAGCGCCAAGCCAGTTTCACTATTACTTCTATCTCCAGTTCAAACTTGGTAGTAAAAAGTTTGATGTTCTTGATATGTGTAAGCGGATATACGCGAAAGCCCGTTTGTGTATCGGGTAACTCAATACCAGTTTCTAGCTTAAACCAAAAGTTGGAAAACTTATTACCGAACGAGCTTTTGCTAGGCACGCCTTCCTGCGCCATATTGCGCGAACCCATAATAAGCGAGTGCGGATGCTGCACCATGGCATCGGCCATTACCAATATATCTTCAGGGTAGTGTTGGCCATCGCTATCTATGGTTATGGCATGCTCAAAGCCCATTTCAATAGCCTTGGCAAAGCCAGTGCGCAGGGCGCGGCCTTTGCCCTTGTTAGGTATATATGCCACTAGGTTTATCTGCCCTTCAAACTGCTGTAGTATTTCCAGCGTATCGTCGGTGCTGCCATCGCATACTACTATTACGTTATCGCTGTATTGCAATACACCTGTTACCACACGCGCCAAGGTATTCCTGTTGTTGTAGGTAGGAATAATAACACAGCACTTGTGCGCCTTTAGTACCTCTTTACAGTTCTGCAGCGTAGCGGGCATTTATCTTTAAGCAAGGTTGGTTCATAAAAAATGCGGTAGCATCGGCAGCGTACTCATCGCCATCGGCTTTTACCGTTAGCTTAAAGCTTACATCGGTACTTACGCGCGGGTCTATCATCATTAGGAATTTTATTTTCCTAGCCTTAATGAAGCGCAGCTTTTTGCCCGTATGGCCTTCAACAAGTTCGTGTATTATTTGCGTGGTAAACACACCAGGCACTACAGGCTGGCCCGGAAAGTGCCCTTGAAAAACAGCATGCTCGGCGTTTAGCTGTACATCGTACAGTAGCTCGCCGCTTTCAGTTAGCTGCTGCTTAGTAATATGGTAGAATGATGGATTAAGCATATCTCGTTGTCAAACGGGGACGAAATTAATATATATCGCCACAACTAAGCAGTGCTAAAACTGAAGGATAATTACTTGTAAACGAAGCGTAGTTATATGCTGTTTACAATACGTACTATTCTAGTGCCTATGGTATCGGCAGTACGTACGTAAAAGGCATAGCGCTGCATACGCAGGCCAATCAACTTACTTATGGTTCTACCCACCACATAGCCTAGTGCAAGCAATGCCGCAAAACCTGCCAGCAGGTACCAAACCGATACATGGAACCAAAAGGCAACTACAGGTATAATAAGTAGCGCAAAAAACGCCCCCACAGCTACACCGCCCCAACGGAAAAATGTGCCCACCGTGCGCGGCACCGAGCGGTAACACATTCCCCTGCGTACCGATACAAGGCCAATACCCACTATGGCTGCCAACAACATAACAAGCAGAAAAAAGCCGCCAATAAGCAAGCCTGCGCCTGTGGCCAACACCTTGCCAGCAGTTGCCAAATAGGCATCGGCATTATCGAATAAACCATAACCAGCTACATCTAGTAGTATCATGTCGTTTATGTTTTTTTAGAACAGCACAACTATTACCAATACTGTGCCACTGACTTATATGACGTACAACCGCTAACAATATTTAAAGGTATTGGGCATTAATTTATTGAGATAACCAGGGCGTGTACACTATTTTTGCCCCACAATCGTATATAAGTACATGGATTTCATTATCAAATTATTTCTGAACGCCATAGCAGTAGTTATTACAGCTTACTTGTTGCCAGGCGTACATTTGCAAAACTTTGGCTATGCCGTATTGTTGGCTGCCGTTTTGTCGCTATTGAACGTATCGCTTAAGCCGATACTTATTGTGCTTACCATACCGGCTACCATATTTACCTTAGGCTTGTTTCTATTGGTAATAAATGCCTTAATGATACTAGTGGCCGATTGGATAATAACCGATGGCTTTAATGTAGATGGCTTTTGGTGGGCGCTGGCATTTAGCCTTATCCTTTCTTTTATCAATAGCGTATTCAATAGGCTAACGGTAAAGCCTGAGCACAGGAACGATAGCGTACAGATATTCGATAAGGATGGTAATAGGATAGGCTAGTAGTACTAGTGTATCTCTAGCGATTTAAGTATCTTCTTTAGGTTTTCCTGCTTTTTAGGCTCGCGATACTTGCGGCAGAACTCGGTATGGTAATGGTGGTTCTTCAAAAAGTTCATTTGTATAGTATTCCACTGCCTTTCGCTTTCAAGGTTTACGTATATACGCATCTCTCTGTATAGGGTTTGTCCTATTTCATCAAAGCGGTCGGTGCCCAGGTATTCCAAGTCGGCATCGGCTATTATGCGTTCAAGCTGTGTTTGTGGGTTTTGAGGGATTTTGGTGGCCATTATCATGCCGCATATCTTCTCTATTTCTTTTGCATTAAACCCAAAGCCTGGCAAATCGGCCTTTACCATTTCGCAACCTTCTTCCTCGTGGTTCTTATACACGCTGGTAAAGCCTGCATCGTGGTATAGAACTGCTACCTTTAGCAATAGCATGTCGTCGGCATCTATACCCTCTTCCTTACCTATCATTTCTGCACTGCGCAGCACATCGTGCGTGTGGTGCAGCCCATGATAATATAGGTCGCTAGGCAGCTTGCTTTTTAGCTTACCCTCTATGTGTTCCTCAACCTCTTTAAACGACTTCATGCCTAGCCAAAAATATGATTAAAAATTAAATAGCCTTTTCTACGAAATACATATCTACTTGTCCTTTATTCTTCACATCGTGTTTGCCACGGTGTACGCAGGCAAAGTTATTCTTTATCAATTCATAGGTATCGCCAGAAATATTGATTTTTCCCACTTCGCCCTCCTGCTGCATACGTGCTGCCATGTTCACGGTATCGCCCCATATATCGTAGGCAAACTTGCGTATACCTATTACGCCAGCCACTAACTGGCCTGTGTGTATACCAAAGCGGAACTCGAAGGTTTGCTTGCCTTGCTTCATACGTTCCGCGCGCAGCTTGTTTACTTCTTCCATACACTCCAATGCTGCGCGTACTACTAGGTTAGGGTTGTCCTCGTTCTTAGTAGGTACACCGCCGGCACATACATAGGCGTCGCCTATGGTTTTTATCTTCTCTATGTCGTACTTCTCTATCACCTTGTCGAAGCGTTCAAAGTAAGTGTCAAGCGCCTCTACTACTTCATCGGGGCTTAGGCGCTCGCTTATTTTGGTAAACTCTTTTATATCGGCAAATAACACAGTAGCCCTGCTATAATTGCGTGCCTGCGTTTTGCCGTGGGCCTTTAGCTCGTGCATTACTTCCTCGGGCAATATGTTCAGCAATAGCTCATCGCTACGGCGCTTTTCCTCTTCTATTATCTTGTTCTTTTCAGCAAGCTCGCGCAAAGTTTTTTGGCGGCTGAAAAATAGGATGGCAATTAATGATGAAAGCGTAAGCGATACTGCTGCTATAATGATTAGGAAGTTGCTTTTTGCCTTCTGTGCGCTTAGCTCAGCCTCGTTTGCTTTAAGCAGTAGGCTTTGCACCTCCTGCTCTTTCACCAGTATTTTCATGCTGTCTTCTTGGCGTTGCTTTTCCTCTTGTATGCGCTTATTTATCATTTCGCTGGTTTGCAGCAGGGCTTCAGTTTCTTGCAACAACCTTTTTGCCGAGTCTATTTTGCCTTGTGTAGCGGCTAGTTCGGCTTGCTTAGCCAGTAGTTCTGTTTTGGCGCGGGCGGTTTCTTGCTTGCTGGCTTGTACTTCGGCGGCTTGTTGCCTGTTTTCCTGGTTCAGTTTCTTTATTTCCTGCTGCGAGCTTTGGTTGTTCCATTCCTGCTGCTGCTGTATGGTTTTCTGCTCTTCTATCAGCTGCTTCTTTATGTCCTCAAGCTGTTTTTGCTTACTGGTACTTTGTGCCCATAGTGTAGCTGTGGCTAGCAACAGTATGGCAGATAGCATCGATATTTTTTTCATAACTAGGTTTGTGGGTTGGTTCGGGTTTGAGCAACTAAATATAACAATGCTATGTATTTTTTTAAAACAACATTGAAACTGAATGGTTCATATCTTATCTAAATGTTCTTTTGTAAGTGCCGAAGTGCCGGCATCGCCTGTATTTAAAGTACTGGCGGGTTCAAACAGCATTACCCACACTTCTTCTTGGGCCACGGGCTTATGTTCCACACCTTTTGGTACTATTACAAACTGGCCAGGGGCAATCTCCAGTTTCTTGTCTCTAAACTCAATAACCAAAGTGCCCTTTACTACAAAGAAAAGTTCATCTTCGTTATCGTGCTTGTGCCATACAAATTCGCCTTGCAGTTTGGCTAGCTTTACGTGCTGGCCGTTTAGCTCGCCTACTATCTTAGGGCTCCAATGCTCGGCAAATAAGTCGAACTTCTCTGCAAGGTCTATTGCTCTTACTTCCATTATGCTTCTAAAAAGAACATTTCAATTTCATCGTTGTTCCTATCGGTTATTTTGCCGTGGTGCTTGCCTTTGTATTTGTCTTTCACCATTTCATAAGCGCGCTCCGATACATTTATTTTACCTGTTTCGCTATGTTGCTCCATACGTGCGGCTATGTTCACAGTATCGCCCCACACATCGTGGTCGGTTTTGCGCACACCTACTATGCCCGCTATCATAGGCCCGCTGTGTATGCCTATGCTTAGGTCTATGTATTGTTCGCCATTGGTAAGCTGTGTTTCTTTTAGCTTTTCAACATAGGCCATCATTTCGGTAGCGGCCTGCATTACATTGTTTACAGCAGCTACACCATCAGGGTGTGGTTCTGCTACGTATAGGCAAGCATCGCTTATATTTTTAATGCGGCTAAGCCTGTAGCGCATAGCTATGTCATCTAGCTTTTTAATGGCTTGCTCCTTTAGCTGGCTTAGCTTGGCTATATCTGCGTTTGCGCCACGGGCAAAGTTTTTAATATCGGCAAATAGCACCGATGAAGGCTGGGTGCTATGCACCGTGCCGCTTTGTTTTATATCTGCTATTACATCGGCAGGTAGTATGCTTAGCAATAGCTTATCCGACTTTGTTTTTTCATCGGCTATCAGTCGGGTATCTTTCCTTTTCTGCATAAATGCAAAAATGGATAGCCCCGCTATTATCAATATAAACCCTATGCCAATTATATACAGCTTCTGGGTCATGCGCTGCTCTGCTATTTGGGTATCCTTTTCAAGGTTTAGCTTGGCTTGGCGTGCACCTTCTATTTCGCGCTCGCGCTCAAAGTTGCTTTGCAGCTCCTGCTGGGTTACCTTTTTTGTTACTTCATTTTTATACTCCGATTCAGATAGGTTGTGGAACAGCACGTGGCTTTCAAGCGCTTTGGTATTGTTGCCTTTGCCTAAATAGGCATAGTAAAGTATTTCGGCGGCATCGCGCTGTAGGCGGTTTTCTTTCTTAGCCTTTCCTTCGTCAAACGATTTTTGCGCCAGGCTTATAGCGTCATCATACTGCCTATCTTTAAGCAATATGGCGGCCATAAGCAGGCGGCTAAAACTGAAAGAAGAAGCCGAGCCGGTTTGCTGAAATATATCCATGGCCTGCTGAATATATTTCATGGCCTCTTGTGATTTGTTTTGTGTGTAGTATATAGAAGCTAATTGCTGTAGGCTATTTGCCTTGTTGTTTAAGTTGCCTACTGCTTCCGACTCTTTTATGGCTTCGTTATACACCTCAATGGCTTGCTGTATGTTGCCTTGGGTGTAAGCAATGTTAGCCAGCGAAAACTTAACCGTAGGGTACCATTCTTTGTACTGTGCTTTTTGCGCACTTTGCAATGAGTGTAGATATAATTCCTCTGCCTTATCTAGCTCGCCCAATGCTTCGTATATCGATGCCCTGCCATCTTGCGAGCGCGCAAGGTTTTTTAGGTCGTTGGTTTTTGCAGCCAGCTCTGCCACTTGCAGGTAGCTATCAAGCGCTTTAGCATATTCGCTATTATGTAGGTATATATTACCCTGCCAGTATATGGCATACGCTAGGCTAGGCGTATCGGCATGTTTAGCACATTCTTCTATGGCATTATCAAAGCGCTCGGTAGCCTTTTCATAGTTATCTACCTTATAGTTGGCTATACCGCGCAATACAAGACTGCGGCAATACTCGGCATAAGCCTTAGCTTCTTCTGCTTCTATACTAGCCTTGCGCGCTATTTCAAGCGCCTTCATGGGGTTGCTGTTCAACAGTGTTTCGGCAGTATCGTTCAGCTCGGTTATGGTTTTGTGCTGCGCGCTAAGTGCAAGAGCCACTATGCTTAGCAGGCAGGCATACCAATATTTCATGTACACAATTTTGCGTCAAGTTACAGGTAATGGGTAACACTTGCAAACAAAAGGTAATAATGCGGGCTTTTCCCTTTCCGTTGCATTCTATCCAACGGGCAAATAACAAACACAAAAAAGGAGAACAAACTTGCTCTCCTTTTCTATAACATATTACTAAAGTACTACTGCACCTCAGCTAAATTGTCAAAGCTTTTTAATTGGTTAAGTATATCCCATACTGGGCCGGTCCAGTAATTGTTGTTATTACTTTTATTGCCTAGCACTATTACGGTGTAGCCATCATCAAGGTCGCGGGCAAATACGTTGTTGCTGCCATGCCAAAAACCGTTGTGATATATGGTGTATGTTTTATCGGCCTGCTTGGTCATGCGCCATCCGTAGCCGTAGTTCTTTTCGCGTTCTTTGGCAAACGAGTATCTATCAAGGCTGCGTGGCTTGTAAGCCTCGGCAGTCATGTCATCGCTTATTAGTAAACCGCCGCGCAGTGCATTGTCCCACTTTAGCATATCCTCGGCCGATGAGTAGATGCCCTTATCGCCTACCACGCCATCGTACATGCCGTTCTTCCACTCGCGCCAGTATTTTGACTCGTAGCTTATGGTGCTACAAACCGAATCATCGCAGCTGTATACATAAGTATTATTCATGCCTAGTGGGCCAAAAATATTATCGTGCATAAAGCTGCGGAAGCTTTTGCCGCTTACGGTTTCTACTATACTGGCTAGCAATGCATAGTTACTGTTACAGTATATAAACATCCTATCGGGGCTGCAGCGTACAGCAGGTTTTTTGGTGCAGAAGAGCTCTAATACCTTTTGGTTGCTTAGGTAAGTTACATCGGTACCTACAAAGTATCTATCCCAATAAATATAATCGGGCAGGCCTGAGCGGTGGCTTAGTAGCATACCTACTGTAATTCCTCGGTACGGAAACTCAGGAAAGAATTTTTGAAGCGTATCATCAAGCGAAAAGTACCCTTGTTCTACCATCATTAGCACCGCAGTACTGGTAAAAGTTTTAGCTACGCTAGCCAACTGTATAGGGCTTTGTAGGGTAAGGGTATCCTTAATGGCGTAGTTGCCATAGCCGAAGGCTGCGCTGTAAAGCGGTATGCCATCTTTAGCTATCATTACCGTACCGTTAAAGCCATCGTTTTTGGCGCGGCGTTGGTAAAAGGTATCTATCAGTTCAGCAGCTTTTATCTGTGCTATCTGCTTAATGCCCATAGGCACATCGGGGCAGGCGCTGTTTACACAGGCTTGCAGTTTGTTTTCGCCAGGCATGGCGTACATGGGGCTCACATAGGCTGCCATCATTATCAGCAGCATCCATAACGTGGTTGATTGTTTTTTCAATGTCAACGGCGTTTTTACTCTCGGTTTTACAACAAAATATTCCTTCTCTTTCTTTTACCCAGTTTTTGGCATTTATGTTTCGCCAAAGCCTACGAATTAAATGTATTCCTTTCAAAAATGAAAGATATGGCGCTGTTAAAGAAGCATTTAGGCTATTCCTTTTTAACAAAAACCACAGCCCTGCCCTTTTTTATGTTCAACTACTTAATAAAACAATGGTAAGAATCAATAATAACATGAACTTTTAGGCATACCAATTTGTACCTACTAGTGTTATTTTCGCTCGCCTGCTTTATTGACATTAGGCTGGCCTTAGTTAACCCAACCCGAAGAGATACATGAAACAAGAAAGCGTAGATGTGCTTGTAATAGGCGCAGGCCCTGCTGGTACAGTGGCAGCATCTATCATCCGCAACAAAGGATTTAAAGTAAAAATTGTAGAAAAGGAAAAGTTTCCACGCTTTGTGATAGGCGAAAGCCTATTGCCCCGCTGTATGGAAGCCCTTGAAGAGGCAAAACTACTGGATGCAATAAAAGCCCGAGGCTACCAACAAAAGTTCGGGGCAAAGTTTGTTCGCGGCAATGAAATATGCGACTTTAACTTTAGCGACCAGTTTAGCACCGGCTGGACCTGGACCTACCAAGTGCCACGTGCTGATTTCGATACTACCTTAGCGGAAGAAACCGCCCGCAAAGGCGTAGATGTAGCTTTTGAAACCGCTGTAACAGATATAAAATTCGACGGTAGCAACTCCACCACCACTGTGCAAGATAAAGACGGCACTCACCAAGTTAATGCCCGCTTTATAGTAGATGCTTCGGGCTACGGCAGGGTAATACCGCGCTTGTTCAATTTAGATAAGCCATCGAACCTAGTGCCGCGCAAAACCTTGTTTACGCACATACAAGACACACGTCGCAATAACTACGACGAGCCTAACCGTATTATAGTTATTCACCACAAGCCCGAACTTTGGATATGGGTAATACCTTTTAGTACTGGCGTAACCTCGGTGGGCTTTGTAGGCAATAAGCAATACTTTGAAGAAGTAGAAGGCAATACACCAGAAGAAAAACTGCGCAACCTTATAGCTGGCGAAGCACATATTGCCGAGCGCTTTAAAGATTCAACTTTCGAATTTGAACCGCGTACCATTGAGGGCTGGAGCGTAACCACCGAAAAATTCTTCGGCGATGGCTTTGTACTTACTGGCAATGTAACCGAGTTTTTAGACCCTGTATTTTCATCGGGCGTAACCCTGGCTGTAGAAAGCAGCCGTATAGCAGCCAAACTTGTATGCAGGCAGTTGGAAGGTGAAGCCATTGACTGGCAAGAGGAGTACATGAAGATAATGATGAAGGGTGTAGATACCTTCCGCACTTATGTAATGGCTTGGTACAATGGCGACCTACAAGATATATTCTTTA
>JAFDYM010000372.1 GCA_018267435.1 Bacteroidota bacterium
ATAGCACCTAAAGCAGGTATGAATTTCGGTTACCCATATTGCCATGCAGGCACTATAAGCGACCCTAAATATGGTAAAGAACATAACTGTGACGAGTTTACAAAACCTGTTGCTGTGCTCGACCCACATGTGGCTGCATTAGGTATGAAATTTTACACAGGCGATATGTTTCCATCTCAATACAAAAACACAGTTTTCATTGCCGAGCATGGTAGCTGGAACCGCACCAAGCCTATTGGTTACCGCATCACTCAAGTACAATTCGATGCGAATAACAAGCCTAGTTATAGCACTTTTGCCGAAGGCTGGCTAGGCGCAGAAAAAGCATGGGGACGCCCAGTTGATATATTGCAGCTACCTGATGGTTCGCTATTGGTAAGCGATGACTTTGCGGGTGCTATTTACCGAATTACCTATAGTAAGTAGCTATGGTATATACACAGGACCAGTCCAAGCGGTACGGCTGCCATTAGAGCATACTGAGCGTACAAATACATTATAACTTACGTTAGAATATATACCAGTAATAGCCCCCTGCGTACTAGCAATACCAATGATGTTTCCACCGTTAGGACTCGATGAATTCGACACTACAATCTCATATTGGTCCTCACCATTTGCATCGAAAGAGTACTCAATAACGCCACCATTACGGTAAGCCGATAAATTGGTAGGTGCCAAACACATATTAATGTTGTTCTGGTTGTAGAAACTCTTGGCATCGCTCCATGGGCTAAAGTCGTTACCACCGCAGTTAGCACGTACATAAAAATCGTATGTAGTATTGGCTGCATATGATCCATCGGCATACCAATAGTTACTGACTGTTTTCTTCGTTCCCGAGCCCAAAGAAAACCCAGTAACACCATATTCCACTTCGTAATAGTCGGCGCCTTGGTTAGCCCAGTTTAAATAGCCGCCACTTGCTATCAAGTTAGTAGGCTTAGCGCAGGTTGAACTGTTTCCGCCTTGAATTAAAAAGCTTTGCGGGTTGCTCCAATCGCTTCAACTAGTACCGCCGCAGTTACCGCGTAGGTATATATCGTATGTACCATTGGTGAGATTTGAAATAGTAGTATTACTATTAATGGTCTGCTTGGTTCCGTTGCCTAAGCTAAAGCCGTTAGTACCATACTCAACTTCATAGAATCCATAACCAGATGCATTAAGGCTTACATCTACTGAACCCGCATTTGCTGTAGTATAAAAAGAAGGAGTAGAGCAAGGGTTAGTAGTATTACCGGGGCCATCTTCATCCTTTTTACAACCAGTAAATATTAATGCCATCAAGGCTATCGCCAATATCTTTTTCATGTCCTTTTTATTATTGTTGCGAATATATACAAACAACAAAAAAGGGAAGACTTAGCTTCCCTTTTGTAACAAATATGGTTTATTGCTATTTTACATCCAGCAGCATTTCCTGGCCTTGTTTCCAACCACGCACTATGCCATTGCGGTCTATCTTTATTTCATCATACTCATTGTTAACTAGCACTTTGCCATCTTTGTTTATTAAACCTACCTTACCGTCTTTACGGGTTATGGCTCTCCAATTACTAAAGCTGCCTATATAGGTATATATATTGGGTGCAAGCACTTTCCCTTCGCGGTTTATAAGGCCTATTAAGCCTTTCTTTGTGGTATAGGCTACTCCATCCCTTCCGAACGAAGAAATTTTCTCATATTCTGGCTTTATTACCTCTTTGCCTGCACTGTTTATAGCACCATATAAACCATTCTTGCGCACTATGGCTACACCATAATCAAAGCCTCCAATCTTTTCGTATTGCGGTTTTACGATCTCCTTACCATCGCTTGATATAACGCCGAACAGTCCACCTTTTTCTACTATGGCTACGCCACCTTCAAAACTGCCTATCTTATCGTATCCACTACTCTTTTCTTGTGCAACTGCCGTAAAGCAAATAGCTATAAGCATAATGCTAAAAAATTTCTTCATCTTGGTTAGTTTGGTTATTGTAAATCTAACTAAGATGGGCTATAAATAAAAATAATTTGTCTACAGTAAATTGGCTAAACCCGATGGATATATGCCTATAAGGATAGTAAGGATGGTGCACAGTATGATAACTATGCTGTAAGCCAAGCTAACCGATATAACCGACTCGCTGCTATCTTTAGTGTACATAGCAAGTATTACTTTGAAGTAGTAATAAACACCTACTATAGAGTTAAGTACTGCTATGATAGTCAACCATAGGTGGCCGGTTTTAATAGCCTCGCTGAAAATGTAGTACTTACCAAAGAAACCTGCAAATGGAGGGATACCCGACATTGAAAGGATAGCGATAGTAAGCGCAACTGCCAGGAACGGCTTGCTTTTGCCTAGGCCATTGAAAGCTTCTATCTTCTCGCTGCCTACGTTCTTAGCTACGGTAATAGCTATAGCAAACGCAGCAACCGATGATATACCGTAAGCCACTGCGTAGTAAAATATAGCGTTATCGGTTTTGCCATACATACTTACTATACCTAGCATTAAATAACCTGCGTGAGATATACCCGAGAAAGCTAACAGGCGCTTGAATGAGTCCTGGTTAAGTGCGGTAAAATTACCTACGGTTATAGTTAACGCTGCTACGGCTGAAAGTACCCAAGCGTATGTTGGTATTGCAACTAGGAAGCATGTAGTAAACAAACGATAGAATGCGGCAAATGCAGCAATTTTAGCTACTGTCGACATCAATGCTGTGATAAGCATTGGTGAGCCCTCGTACACATCTGGTGCCCAGAAGTGGAAAGGAACTGCAGATACTTTGAACAACATTGCCACTAGCATCATTCCCACACCTACCTTAAACATGATAGTAGTA
>JAFDYM010000373.1 GCA_018267435.1 Bacteroidota bacterium
CATACCGTCCCAGCCGCTAAGCGGGTCGGTAGTTTCAAACACTTTTTCGCCCCAACGGTTAAATATCTGCAAGGTTAGTTTCTCTACATCGCGGTTCAACACACGGAACTTGTCGTTGTTGCCATCGCCATTTGGCGAAAAGGCTGTAGGTATCAATAGCTCTAAGGCAGTTACGCGTACTATTAGCGAATCGCTTACAGCACAGCCGCCGTTATCGGTTACCAATAGCGTGTATTGGGTGGTAGTATTAGGGCTGGCATCGGGGCCTTCGCAGTCATCGCAGCTTAGGGCAGTGCTTGGGGTCCAGGCATAGCTAGCTATATCGGTAGTGCTTATGGTTGGGTTAAAGGTGGTGCTTTGGCCCTGTACCAGGTCTACATCCGGGCCTGCATCTACCGTAAACTTGCGGCGTGCCAGGGCAAAAGGCTCGGGCGTAAAATCGCTAACTGCGGCTACACTTACCGTGTTAAAGCCAAGGCCGTTGCCTGCTGTGGCTGTGCCAAGGTTGTTCCACTGGTTAGGGCTATCCCAATGTGCTTGGTCGCTCCAGTTGCCATCGGTAGCAGCGTCGTAGTACATCTGCAATGCCGAGGCATCGGTACCTGCGCTTTGGTAAAGCTTGTGGTAAAAGTTAGGGTTAACGGCACATAGTAGGTCGTCAACAGTAGTTACATCGTAGCGATCGCTGGTAGCATCGCCTTTTACAACCATAGCGCCGTAGGTGTTGGCACCTGCAGTAGCAGGGGTAAAGTCGATAGGGCGGAAAATAGATGGAGGATTGTTGTAAGAAGGCGAACCTGTAGGGAACAAATACGCACTAGCCGTATTGGTAGCGCGCGATAGCTTGCCTGCGCCCACGCTGCTTACGTAGCCATTGGTGCGCGTAATAGCCGCAGCAGCAGTATTGCTTACCAGCATTTCGTTGGCATCGGTTGCAAGCTCGGCATCGTTCAATGCCAATATGCCCGAAGTAACAGCATCTATATTCTGTTGGCGCTTTACGCTAGCGCCACCGCCTAGGTTTAGGTTGTTGAAAGTGGTAACGGCTGTACCTGCTATATCTTGGTTGCCACCATACATATCTACCCAGCTGTTGGCACCAGTATAGCCTCCATTATTTACCCAATTGCCGCTAAGGCGTATAGTGTCGCCACTGGCTACTACGTTGCCGTTGTTGGTTATATCGCCCTCTACCACTATGGTGCCTTGGTTGTTTATTACACCATTGCCACCCACTAGGTTATTGGCCAGGCTATTGGTTTTTACAATCATAAAGCCACCATCGGTTACGTATATATCGGCACCGTTGTTGTTGAACAACTGTGCCCATGCCGCAGTAGTAAGTAGCGAAGCCGCAAGTAGTAAGTAAACTTTCCTCATCCGTAATTCAGGGGGTTTAACCAAAGGTTAAGATAAGCAATTAAGTTGAATGGCAAAACAGCCTTTGTACTAAGATAAATGATGTTGTTAGAAGGTTGCTTACTGCTGTAGCGTACAGGCTGCAAAAGCGCTATTCCGTAAGCTAAAGCATACGGCAATGAATCGCACATATTTCCAGCAGCAATGCTTTAATTCTTTGCCCTTGTCTTCAGGCAACGGCCTTTGAAAAGTACCTACAGGAAGGTCGCACGTGGTGCAAAGCAGCACACATAAAAGCGCAATAGCACCGCGCCTCCCGACATACGTCGGGATGAATCTCTAATTGATACGGGAAGTTCAAAATAATTGTATTCTATATTATCTGTGTAATCGCATTTAAATCTGTGCAATCACATATAAACCAAAACCGCCCAAACCTGTGTAGGCTTGGGCGGTTGCATTTTATAGCTGTAGGCTTATCTAGCTTACAGGGTTCAAGGCTATGCTGAAAATTTTGTACTGGCTCATATCACGGCCGTAGTAAAACTTGTCAAGCGCCTCATACATATTTTGCGCACGGAAGTAAGATGTGTGCAGCTTGTTGTCGCCCATCTTTATCCATTGTATGGTCATGCTGTTTTCGCTAGGGTAGTGCTCGTCTATATACTGCAGTACCTTTTGCAGGGCATCTATTTTATCGGTGCCCGTTTGCGTGCGGAACAGGAACGACTGCTCGTGCTTAGGGTTTACCGTTACTATATCTAACCTTACAATTTCGTTCTTCTGCTTGTAGTTAAATATCAGCGTTTCAGGGTCAAGTCCTAGGCGAACAGCTATGTCCTTTTGCAGGCGCGCTATCTCTACGTTTTGGTCCAAGTTGCTCATTACTACAGCTTGTCTGCTATTTTATCAACTATACCATACTCCAGCGCTTGCTGTGCGTTCATCCAGTAGTCGCGGTCAAAGTCTTTCATTACCTGCTCGTACGTGCGGCCTGTGTTGGCTGCCAATAGGGCGGCGCTGCTTTGCTTTGTTTTAAGTATTTCTTGCGCAGTTATTTCTATATCGGTAGCTTGACCGTACATACCGCCTAGGCTTGGCTGGTGTATCATTACCCTGCCACTTGGCCATATTTGGCGTGTGCCTTTGTGGCCACCGCTTAACAGTATACTACCCATGCTAGCTGCTAAGCCCATGCATATAGTATGTACCGGCGATGTTATCATTTGCATAGTATCGTACACTACCATGCCCGATGTAACTACACCGCCTGGGCTGTTGATGTAAAAGAATATATCCTTGCCTGGGTCGTGCGCTTCCAAGTATAATAGGCGGTTAACCACCTTCTCCGACGATTCATCGGTAACAGGGCCCCATAGAAACACGCGGCGCTGCTCCAAAAACTTTTCATCGAACTTAAAACCTCCCGAGAATTTTTCCATCAATTTGCTTGGGTCCATGTTAGGCGTACCCGGCTCGTCTTCAAACCTTATGCTCTTGTTCATGTTATGTATTTAATGCGTCTAAACTAGACGAACTCAAAAATAGAATATTTTGCAAGTTGCTATAATGCAATGTTTGTGAAGACGGGGAGGGTGAGAAATCATCAGTTTAAGCCCGTGAATTAATTCACGGGCTAAGGATAGGTAGTTCTTTACGTTAGAAGTAGTGATAAACGCGCATCCATCTGTATATTTTTAGAAGTTGGTACGTCATATCAGTAGCCCACGATTTAAATCGTGGGCGGAAGGAGGGCACGAAAAAAAACTCAAACATTTTTTCACTGCGCAAGTCCATTGCGTAGTGAGGGCCTACATTTGCTTTTGTAAATACGGTACAGCGCCGGTAGCTAAAGGGTCAAAAAAATAAATTGACTAAAAAAATTAGCATTGTTGGCAAAAATATTTAGGTTTACATAGGATTTAGAAAATTATTAAAACGCAAAAACGACAAAAAATGAGCGAAGACAAAAAAGAAAAGTTGGAGAAGCTAAAGGCGCTTCAACTTACCGTAGATAAGCTTGACAAGGCTTATGGCAAGGGTACTATTATGAAACTGGGCGATGCCAAAGTAATGGCGGTCGACTCTATATCTACCGGCTCATTGGGCTTGGATATAGCACTGGGCATAGGCGGTTTGCCTAAAGGCAGGATAGTAGAGATATACGGACCAGAATCATCGGGTAAAACAACTTTGGCCATACAGGCTATAGCAGCTTGCCAAAAGGCGGGCGGTATTGCAGCCTTTATAGATGCGGAACACGCTTTCGATAAAACATATGCCGAGAAATTGGGCGTTGACATCAACAACCTACTTATATCTCAGCCTGACGATGGCGAGCAAGCGCTTGACATTGCCGAACACCTTATACGCTCGGGCGCTATAGATATATGTGTAATAGACTCGGTAGCGGCGCTAGTACCACGTAGCGAACTAGAAGGCGAAATGGGTGAAAGCAAAATGGGCTTGCAGGCAAGGTTGATGAGCCAGGCATTGCGTAAGCTTACAGGTACTATCAACAAAACCGGCTGCTGCTGCATATTCATCAACCAGCTGCGCGAAAAGATAGGTGTAATGTTCGGTAACCCCGAAACCACTACAGGTGGTAACGCCTTGAAATTCTATGCATCGGTAAGGTTAGATATACGCCGTATTGGGCAAATAAAAGACGGTGACAACATAACAGGTAACCGTACCCGCGTAAAAGTGGTGAAGAACAAAATGGCCCCACCTTTCAAAACTACCGAGTTCGATATTATGTACGGACAAGGAGTATCGAAAAGCGGTGAGATAGTAGACCTAGGTACAGAACTAGGTGTGTTACAAAAGAGCGGATCGTGGTATAGCTACGAAGGCACTAAACTGGGCCAAGGCCGCGACGGCGTAAAACAACTACTGGAAGACAACCCAGAAATGGCTGCTGATGTGGAATACAAAATTAAAGCTAAGTACCAGCAAACCGTGGAACTAGTAAAGCCGGAAGAAGTTGTAGAAGGATAGTTTGTTTGTCGTTTTTTTATATATAAATCCAAGAGGGGTGGCCGCAAGGCCGCCCTTTTTTGGTTTTAGGGCTGCTTATTTGTAAGCCCCATTCTTTTATTCCAAACTCCTATAAGTATTGTAGATGAAATAAAGTGGGATAAAACAGATATTAGCATAACAAAGCCAAGCCATTCAAACCAAATATATACTATTGGTAACCCAACAAAACAGAAGCTAAGTGAAGGGAGAAAAATTCCATAGTTCTTCGCTTTGTAAGGCAAGTCTTTATATGCTATAGCAAAAATCGATGCTATAAATCCATAGAGAGGGAGCAGTCTAACTTGAATGTAAATGCCATAAAGAGGGGCTAACAATCTTTGCGAGCTATCACCCCATCTGTCGTCAACTATAACAACTAGCGTAGACACTATAGCTATCAAAATTGTTGAGGTAAACACTTGTAGTAAAAACAACCCCATTGTTTTAAGTACGTACATAGTGCTAATTTATAACAATGCCATTCTATATAGAGGTGGCATTGTTGTTTTATGTTGTGTAGGCAACATTCATTTATCTTAGTAACACCAAACACGTGAAGAATGA
>JAFDYM010000374.1 GCA_018267435.1 Bacteroidota bacterium
ACCAATACTGATGTTGAACTTCTCGCGCTTGTATTTACCTATCTCTTCGTTAGCGCGGATGTTGTAGTTGTGAAGGATCATTTTCACTAACTCGTTAGTGTCTTCGTCCTTAGTCCAACCGTTACCGTCTACTACTGTATAGTCAAGGTCAGCCAATGTTTTAGCATTGAATTTGCTGCCTTTGCTTATCAAGTCTTCTTTGTATACTGTTTGTACACCAGCCGAAGTTTTCCCGCTAAGTACGCTCATTAGTTTTTCAACCAATACCGCTTTTACGTCGCCTATTTTCTTCTCGAAGTCCTTATCTAGTTTCTCAAGCAATGTTTTCTCTTTTGCCTTGCTAGTCTTGTCTTTCTTAGCACGTGCAAATAGTTTCTTGCTGATAACTGTACCTTCTATTGAAGGTGGTACTTTCAATGAAGCATCCTTCACATCACCAGCCTTGTCGCCGAATATGGCGCGCAATAGTTTCTCTTCCGGTGTTGGGTCGGTTTCACCTTTTGGAGTGATTTTACCGATAAGGATATCGCCTTCGCGTACCCTTGCACCTACACGGATGATACCGTTATCGTCAAGGTCCTTCGTAGCTTCTTCGCTTACGTTAGGTATATCTGGTGTCAATTCCTCTTCACCTAGTTTGGTATCACGAACTTCGATTTCGAATTCTTCGATGTGGATAGAAGTAAACACGTCGTCGCGTACTACGCGCTCGCTTATTACTATCGCATCCTCAAAGTTGTAACCTTTCCAAGGCATGAATGCCACCTTTAGGTTGCTGCCTAGTGCTAGTTCGCCACCATCGGTAGCAAAGCCTTCGCACAATACTTGGTCCTTGCTTATGCGCTGGCCTTTCTTAACTAGCGGCTTAAGGTTGATACAAGTACTTTGGTTGGTTTTCATAAATTTCGATAGGTTGTAAACTACCTTATCGTCTTTGAACGATACTAGTTTCTCTTCTTCTGTCCTATCGTATTTTACTATTATCTGGTTGGCATCTACATAGTCGATAACACCATCGCGCTCGGCGTTCACCAAATTGCGGCTGTCTTGTGCTACTTTCTTTTCAAGGCCTGTACCTACTACCGGAGCCTGCGGACGCAACAATGGCACCGCCTGACGCTGCATGTTCGAACCCATCAAGGCACGGTTAGCATCATCATGCTCAAGGAACGGTATCAACGACGCCGAAACACCCACAATTTGGTTAGGTGCTACGTCCATATACTGCACCTCGGTAGGTCCTAGTATAGGGAAATCGCCTTGGAACCTCGACTTCACTTTATCGGTAGCAAAGTTGCCCTTCTCATCCATTTCGATGTTGCTCTGGGCTATCTTTACAAAGTCCTCTTCTTCAGCAGTAAGGAACTGTACTTTACCTTTCAAGTTCACTTTACCGTTGTCAACCTTGCGGTATGGCGTTTCGATAAAGCCCATTTTGTTCACCTTAGCGTGTACGCAAAGGGTAGATATCAAACCGATGTTTGGACCTTCCGGAGTTTCGATAGTACACAAACGGCCGTAGTGGCTATAGTGAACGTCACGAACCTCGAAACCAGCGCGCTCGCGGCTAAGACCACCAGGTCCTAATGCCGATACACGGCGCTTGTTGGTTATCTCGGCCAATGGGTTGGTTTGATCTAAGAACTGAGACAACTGCGATGTACCAAAGAATGAGTTGATAACCGAAGAAAGGGTCCTTGCGTTTATCAAATCAACTGGGGTAAACACCTCGTTATCCCTTACGTTCATACGCTCGCGGATGGTACGTGCCATACGGGCAAGACCCACACCAAACTGCGCATACAACTGCTCGCCTACTGTACGTACACGACGGTTGCTCAAGTGGTCAATATCATCTATCTCCGCACGTTGGTTACTTAGGTTCACCAAGTACTTAACGATGGCTATAATGTCGGTTTTGGTCAATACACGGGTATCCATGTCTATATCCAATTCCAATTTTTTGTTGATTTTGTAGCGGCCTACTTCACCTAGGTCGTAGCGCTTATCGCTAAAGAACAACTTCTCTATAATGCCACGTGCAGTTTCCTCATCAGGTGGTTCGCTACCGCGTAGTTGCTTGTAGATATGGCTTAATGCCTCTATTTCGCTGTTTGAAGTATCCTTATGTAAAGTATTGAAAATGATAGAGTAATCGGCTGTTTGATGCTCTTTATGTACAAACAGATTCTTAGTACCGCTATCTACAACAAGGTCTATGTTCTCATCGGTTATAACGGTATCGCGCTCAAGCAATACTTCGTTACGCTCTATCGATACAACCTCACCAGTATCCTCATCTACGAAGTCTTCCATCCAAGTGCGTAGTACCCTTGCAGCTAACCTGCGGCCTATCGCCTTCTCGGCATCTTTCTTCGTTTTCAAAGTTATTTCATCGGCTAGGTCGAATAGCTGAAGGATGTCCTTATCAGTATCGTAACCTACGGCACGTAGCAACATAGTAACCGGGAATTTCTTCTTACGGTCGATGTATGCATACATTACGTTGTTGATGTCGGTTGCAAATTCCATCCATGCACCTTTGAAAGGTATAACACGGGCAGAGTATATTTTGGTACCGTTCGGGTGGAAGCTTTGGCCGAAGAATACGCCTGGGCTACGGTGAAGCTGAGAAACGATAACGCGCTCAGCACCGTTTACTATGAAGGTACCTTTTGGAGTCATGTAAGGGATGTTACCCAAAAACACGTCCTGTACAATCGTTTTAAAGTCGATGTGCTCAGGATCGTTACATGATAATTTCAATTTTGCTTTTAACGGCACGCAATATGTCAAGCCACGCTCGATACATTCGTCCATGCTGTACCTTGGTGGATCAACGAAATAGTCGATAAACTCCAACACGAAGATGTTGCGGGTATCAGATATCGGGAAATTCTCAACGAATACCGAATACAAGCCCTCCTTCTTACGGTTTTCAGGGGTTGTTTCAAGCTGAATAAATTCCTTGAATGTTTCCAACTGGATATCTAATAGATCCGGTTGTTCATCAGGAAGCTTGATTTTGCCGAAATTTACTCTTTCAGCTTGCTTTTTAAGGATTTCTGCCATGACGTTATATAAATTGCCGCGTTAATTAATATCCAATCACGTATGTAAACGACAAATGCAAGGCGCTTTATGGCTATATTTACAGCCTAAAACCCTTGTTTTCAGTTATTTAGTTACGATATGTTGGAACCGGTTTTGCAAAACGGATTGCAAAGATAGAGAAAGCGGGCATTTCAACAAATATTTTGCCACTTTTTTGATTTTGGGGCAAAAGGGCTGAATTTTCTTAAAAAAAGTACCGTTTTTGTTAAAAGACAAATACAGCCGAAAAGGGATATAACCACATAAAACGCGGATGACACAGATGAACGCAGATATATTTAATACAGCTTCACGCAAAGTAAAATACAAAGGTCTTCGCAAAGAACGCAAAGGATAACGAATAAAGAGTTCACTCACCCCATCAAACTTTGTATTCACTCTGCGTTTTCAACTCTACGCCCTCTGCCTGAAACGGCTGTTATATACTTTTAAATATTTATATTACATCAACCTCAAGCCGTTCAGCACCAAGCCTACCAGTGCTGGCAATGCCTGTACATATAATATGCGCTTGCTGGCGGTGGCTGCTCCGTATAGGCCCGCTACAAACACGCAGCCCAGAAAGAAGAGCGCCACGTAGGTGCTCCATAGGTTATCTCCTATCGCCAGGCTCCATATTAGGCCTGCGGCCAAAAAGCCATTGTAAAGGCCTTGGTTGGCGGCAAGGGTTTTGGTTTCTTCAAAATAGGTAGAGCTAACGCCTTTGGTGCCGAACACCTTGGGGCCGCGGGTGGTCCAGGCGAACATTTCCAACCATAATATATAGAGGTGCTCCAAGGCTACCAGGACAACAATGATTTTAGCGACTATTTCCATAACAGGTATTTATGTAAATGTAATAAATACATCTGAACGCGGATGACGCGGATAACATGGATGAATACAGATTTAAAATGTCAATCCCTGTAATCGGTGTAATCTGTTTTATCCGTGTTCAATCAACAAACTACTGCGCACCCTGCAGCCCCTTCAAGTGTTCTTCGGCGCGCTTAAAGGTAGGATCTATGTTCAGGCAGTTTTGGTATAGGCGGATGGCCTCGGCCTTACGGCCCATTTCTTCTGCCACTAGTCCCTGACTGAAATAGGCACCTGCATAGGTAGGCTCCAACTTAGCAGCTAGGGCATAGTAGTCGTATGCCTGCTGTAGCGAATCGAGCTGATAGTAGCTGCGGGCTATGCCCATGTAGGCCTCAATGTTGCGGTGGTTCAATTCTACTACCTTTTTAAAGGTATTAATGGCCTCGGTTAATGATGCCTCCGCTTGTTCATACTTGCCTGCATCGTATAGCTTTATGCCTTCCTCCTTTACTATATCGGCCTTGGCGTATAGGGCGTCTTCGGGCTTATCGCTTACTTTAATGGCATTATCGAAGTACTTCTGCGCATCCTTATCCTTACGCGCACGCGATAGCAAGCCCAACTGCACGTAGGCGTTGTAGTACTGCGGGTTCAACTCGGTAGCGGTTTTGAAGGACGAGATAGCCTTTACCGTGTCGCCCGACTCGCGGAACACCATGCCCTTGTAGAAATAGATGTCGGCGTTCTGAGGGTCCTTTACCGTGGCCACATTCAGGTAGTTCAATGCCATTATATAGTTGCCCTTTACCGATGTATCGATATATGCCAGTTCCGATGCCTTAACATAGTAGTTGGTATTAGCTGAGTCGGTAGCGATGGCCACGTCCATTAGGGCGATACCCTTGTTCAACTCGCCCGTCTTTTTAAATAGCTCGGCGGTGTATAGATAGAACTCTGGCCTTAATGAATCTAACGACAAGGCTAGAAACATATCGGTAACTGCGCTTTTGTATTCGCCGTTTACGTCGTACACCTTGGCACGCTTAAAGTATAGAAATGGATTCAGCGAGTCTTTAGCAATTTCAGCATTTATCAGGTCAATAGCAGGTATTTGGGTGCTATCGCTAGTATCTACTACTGGTTGTTCGCTTTTACATTGCTTGCACGAATTGAAACCCACCAGCACAACTACCAATACGCTAAACAAAAACACAATTTTCTTCATGTGGCAAATGTAACAGTTCTACGTTCTTTTTGCTTGATCAAATCAAGGTAGTGTTGCAAGGGGGTATCATCCCTAACGGGATTCTTGGGGTCTTACTTCAGGTTTCTACCAATATATCGTCCCTAACGGGACTTATAGAAATGCCCTTAGATTCCTAAACATAATGGCTACGCCTTATGGCACATTTAATGCCGTAGGCATTTAACATTGGTAGAAACCGAAATAGAAATAGCTTAAATCCCGTAGGGATTAAACCTTGTTACATACTATGTATAGCTGGTTGCTGTGTTATGCTCGTTTGCCGAGCCGCAAGGTATTGCGGCTCTACATAGGTAGTCCACAATGTATTCAATGCCGTTAGGCATGGTATGTTGGTAGAAAGAAATCTCAACTTCGTATCGAATCCCGTTAGGGATGATACATGTTTTCTTAGGATAAAAATACAAACAGGAAAAGCGCCCGAGGGAACCAACAGTACGAGAAATACGCAGCAGTACCGCGCCGTCCCGATATTCATCGGGATGAAACTCTATCTATTGATTACGGGAAGTTCAAAAAATCTACTTCTTAAACAACCAAGCATCGGCGTTGGCTCCTTTGGCTTTGTTTAGCTCCTTGCGGGCAGCGGCTTCGGTAGCGCCGGCGTAGTAGCCTATGCGGGTAAGGCTGCCGTTGTTATCTATCAACACATTGCTATCGCCATAGGCTTGGGCTAGTTCTGCTTTGGCAGCATCTATGTTTTTGCCACGCTTAAATGCACCGATGATAATGTAGTATCCGCCATTGGCAGGTGCAGTAGCCGTTACACTTGGTGTACTAACTACAGGTTCGCTGATGGTTGGTTCTACTCTGCTAGGTTCAGTTGTTACAGGTTCTGTTACCACTGGCTCGGCTACTGTTGTTGTAGTGCTTGTAATAGCTATGGGCTCTATCTCGGCAGGCTCGTTTTTGAAGATGTTGTTCAGGAAGCTTGCCACACCCGCTTCGTTTAGTTGCAGGGGCTTAATGGCTACGCCCATCCACATTAGCTGCGCCATAGCGCCAAGACCAATCAACAGTATGATGATAGCCGCTACTTTCCACTGACTACGCTTCCTTGGCTCTTCACCAAAGTTATATTCTGTAGTGTCGGTATCATCTATAGGCAAGCTGCGTTGGCGTGTAACAGGGTAAGCCTGTACCTTGCGCAAGCCGTAGCTGGCCTTTAGATAATTGATGCTTTCATCAACCTTAAACTGTAGGTTGTTCTCAATATCGTTATGGAAGCGGCCTACTTTATTTACTAATACTACCTCGCCGCTGTTCAGCATGGCTTTGGTAGCCTCTACCCAGCGCTCAACAAAACTATTGGCAGCATCGTAGCTTAGGCCCTCGGTGCTGGCTAGGTAGTTTACCAGTAAGCCATCGTTGTTCTGCAAGTTGCGGTTGAAGGTGATGGCCTTGCTAGGTGGGTACACGGTGTTCTCTACCGCGTGTATCTCGGCTGGGGCATAGCTGCACACAAACCCACCGAAACCGGGGATGATGATGCAGTCGTGCTCGAATAGCAACTCGCTTATGTGGGCAGAGATATCCATTGCTTATTAACGTATTGAAATTATACGGGGACGCAAAATAATGGTTTTGCGCACATTAACTAATAGTGGTTGACAAATTGTGGGCAGAATGTGGAAGACTAGACTTTTTTAGTAGCGTGCAATAGGTACGCCTTTATAAAATCATCCAGTTCGCCATCAAGCACGGGCTGTATATTGCTGGTTTCGTGGCCGCTGCGGTTGTCCTTTATCAGTTTGTACGGGTGCAGCACATAGTTACGTATCTGCGAGCCCCACTCTATCTTCA
>JAFDYM010000375.1 GCA_018267435.1 Bacteroidota bacterium
ATACGATGGGGCCGTGCTGGAGATAGTAGTGTTCAGCATCTTGTTCGGCATAGCCACAGCCATGGCACCCGAAAAACACCGCAAGCCAATAGTTACTTTTGTAGAGGCACTAAGCGAGGTTATGTTCAAGTTCACGTCGCTTATTATGTACTTTGCGCCTATAGCCGTAGGTGCTGCTATAGCTTACACCGTAGGGCATATGGGCTTAGGTATACTGGTTAACCTTGCCAAGCTGTTGCTTACGCTGTATGGCGCGCTTATCTTCTTCCTACTTGGTGTATTGCTGCCTATAGCCTTGGTGCTAAAAGTACCTGTAAAGAAGTTTATAGCAGCTATAGTTGAGCCTGTGTCTATAGCCTTTGCCACTACATCGTCGGAAAGCGCATTGCCCAAAGCCATGAAAGCTATGGAAGGCCTAGGCGTACCGCGCAAAATAGTGGCTTTTGTAATGCCCATGGGCTACTCCTTCAACCTAGATGGCACTACGCTATACCTATCGCTGGCATCTATATTTGTAGCGCAGGCGGCGGGCATACATCTACCATTTACCACGCAGCTATTAATGGTATTTACATTGATGCTTACCAGCAAGGGCGTGGCAGGCGTACCAAGGGCATCGCTAGTTATACTATTAGGCACATTGGCTTCGTTCGGCTTGCCGGTAGAGCCTGTATTTATAATACTAGGCATAGATGAACTGATGGACATGGCCCGCACCTCGGTGAATGTAATAGGCAACTGCCTAGCTACGGTAGTTATAGCCAAGTGGGAGGGCGAGTTTGAGGAGCCGAAAAATATCATCACAACAGATTAAGCAGATTATACAGATATTAAATCGCTGCTCGGCATTTACTAATCTGCTTTATCTGTTCAATCTGTTGTAAAGCCATTCGCACTACATTTCACCTGTCTTATTAGCTTATTCTGTTGCTTAAGTTTGTTGTTCAATTTTAGTTGGGTAGTGTAGCATTCGTGCTATAATATTGCACTCGCTAAACACGTTCTTATGGAAACAGAAAACCAAACCCCTCCCCCGTCTAATGCCAAAATGTTTGGCATTATCATTATCGTACTTATCGTTATCCTAGTTATCATTTTTGGTGTAGACTTTGGCGGTGATAGCACCAATACCAAAGCACCTGCAGCTGGTACTGAGCAGGCGGATGCGCCTACCGTAGCAGGCAATAAATGGAAGGAAGGAAAGGACCTGTTTAAAAGCAATTGTGCGGCCTGCCATAACCCTAAGGCCGATGGTACGGGTCCTGCCCTATTGGGCGCAAAGGCACGCTGGGCTGCAGCAGGCGAGCACCAAGGTAAAACAGGCGAACAGTGGCTACATGCCTGGGTAAAGAACTACAACGAACCCGTAGAGGCTGGCTATAAATATGCCATCGACATGGCCAATAGCCGACCAAGCGCCATGAACTCGTTCCCATACTTGAAAGATGAGGAAATAGACCAAATATTTACTTACATCGATTCAAGTTTTGCAGCAGTTAAGCAATAAGCACTACTTGGTTATAATGGCAGTACCACCTATATCGGCTATTGGAGTATAGCCTATGTTGTTTTCATTGCAGAAACGGATAACCGCCTCGCGGGCGCCTTTGTATTCTTCGTTGTTAAAGTCGTGCACAAATATGTAGCCGCCCTTGCTAAGTTGAGGGTAGAAGAATTTCAAACCCTGATATATAGGCTCGTACAAATCGGTATCGATACTTACAAAAGCGAAAGGGCCACTTACGCCTGTAGCAGTTTCAGGGAAAAACCCTTTACGTACTATACACTTTTCTTTGTATGGCATACGCGCATATACCTTCTCGGCACTGGTATCCGAAAAATCTTGCATGGCAGTAGAAAAGCTTTTGCTTACCTCCGTACCTTTATCCCTATCATCAAAGCCCTCAAAGGTGTCAAAAAGATAGAGGGTCCTATCTTTGAATACAGTGTTTATCTCGGCTGCAAAATCGCCTTTGTATACTCCCAGTTCAGCTACTTGGCCAGGTATGTTTTTGGTGTACACTTCATAGCCGGCAAGTTCCAAGCACGACATACGTACGTAGTCCATCCTGTTCAACTGCATCAGCCTATTACGCTTTAGGTATGGCAAACTTTTAATAAGGTGAAAGCCTTTACTTTCCAAATACGAAGAGAATTGTCTGTACAGTAGCTTTGCCGGGTTGGCCATTGAATATAAATTTATTGATACCTGTTAATGTAGCTCCGCAAACATAAGCCAAGCACTTGGCAAAAACAATAAAGCCCCACCAAACGGTAGGGCTTTATACTTATATATACTTGCTCTTTATTACTATTCAGCTGCGCCTTCTTCAGTTGCAGTTTCATCAGCAGCTTTAGCCGATTTTTTTGCAGCAGCTTTCTTAGTAGTACCTGCACCCGATGACCTACGAGTTTTCTTCTTAGGTTCAGCAGATTTTGCAGTGTTTTTGTTTTGAGTGTAGATTTCGTTGAAGTCAACTAGTTCTATCAAAGCCATTTCAGCTGCATCGCCTGGGCGGAAGCCGGTTTTGATAACACGGGTGTAACCACCTGGACGGCTACCTACTTTGCCGCCTATTACGCTGAACAACTCGTTAACAGCTTCTTTGTTTTGCAAGTAGCTGAATACAACACGCCTGTTGTGAGTAGTGTTCTCCTTGCTGCGGGTAATAAGTGGATCTACATAACCCCTTAGTGCCTTAGCTTTAGCAAGTGTAGTAAATATGCGTTTGTGTTGGAACAACGATATAGCCAAGTTCATCATCAAAGCGTGACGATGCGCTGTTTTTCTGCCTAGGTTGTTTACTTTATCTCCGTGTCTCATGACTTAATAAAATTATAATTTCTTCTTAATCTGTTACTTGGGTATGTACCCTAATTATTCGTCTAATTTAAATTTGCTAAGGTCCATACCGAAGCCTAGGCCTTTCTCGTGTAGCAATGCTTCTATCTCTACCAAGCTCTTCTTACCGAAGTTACGGAACTTCAATAGGTCGTTGGTATTGAACTGAACTAGCTCTTCAAGTGTATTTATTTTAGCAGCTTTCAAGCAGTTGAAGGCACGAACTGAAAGATCTAGATCTTCCAATGGAGTCTTCAATAGTTTGCGCATATGCAATACGTGCTCGTCTACCATTTCAGTTTCGGCAGCCGCAGGGCTATCGAAAGAGATATGCTCATCGGTGATCAACATCAAGTGTTGGATCAACACGCGAGAAGCTTCTTTCACCGCTTCTTCTGGGTGTATAGTACCATCGGTAGTTACTTCAAGTACTAGTTTTTCGAAGTCAACACGCTGCTCAACGCGGAAAGGCTCAACAGCATATTTTACGTTCTTTATTGGCGTGTATATCGCATCGATAGGAATGTAACCGATAGGGTACTCTTTCGAGTTCTCGTCGGCAGGTACGTAGCCACGGCCTTTAGATATAGTCAATTCTATTTCCAAGTTTACGTTGCCATCCATGTTGCATATTACCATATCAGGGTTCATTACCTGGTATACGTTGGTATGCTTCTCGATGTGCTCAGCTTTGAACTGAGATTGGTTTTTGATAGCGATGTATATTTTATCAGCAGCGTTATCGTCGTCCATTACTTTCTTAAGACGAACTTGCTTTAGATTCAACACTATTTCAGTAACATCTTCAAGTACGCCTTTGATGGTAGAAAACTCATGGTCAACACCAGAGATTTTGATACCGCTGATAGCGTAACCTTCCAATGAAGAAAGCAACACCCTTCTTAATGCGTTACCGATGGTTACGCCGAAGCCCGGCTCCAAAGGTTTGAATTCAAATGTACCTTCGAAATCAGTAGCTTTTTGAAGCGTAATTTTGTCCGGTTTTTGAAAGGTCAACATTGCCATATATGTATAATGTTTTTTGTTTTTAAATGGATTCCTTCAGGGCTAAATTCAATTACTACTTAGAGTACAATTCCACTATCAACTGCTCGTTGATGTTTTCAGGAACCTGGTCGCGCTCAGGATAATCAACGAAAGTACCTGTTACCGCTTTCTCATCTACTACTAGCCAGTTGAACCTTTTGCCTTTCTTAGAGATAGCATCTTGTACAACAGTTAGGTTTTTAGAGCGCTCGCGCAAACCTACTACATCGCCTGGCTTCAAAGTAAATGAAGGAATGTTTACCACTTCGCCGTTTACGGTTACGTGCTTGTGTGTAACAAGCTGACGACCCTGTTGACGAGAAGCTGCAAAACCCAAACGGAAAATAGTGTTATCTAACCTTGCTTCCAAAAACTTGAATAGGTTATCACCAGTAACACCTTTTTTGCGCGCTGCTTTTTCAAACAGGTTGCGGAACTGGCGCTCAAGCATACCATAAGTATACTTAGCTTTTTGTTTTTCTTTTAGCTGTATAGCGTATTCAGATTCTGTTTTGCGCTTTTTAGAAGCACCATGCTGACCTGGGGCATAGCTACGCTTGTCAAAGTATTTATCTGTACCGTAAATAGCCTCACCAAACTTACGAGCAATTTTGGTTTTAGGTCCTGTATATCTTGCCATATTCTTTTGTTCTTACTCTTTTCTTTAAATAATTTCTGATAAAACTGGGGGTGAAAGCCACCTCCAAATTACACCCTTCTCTTTTTAGGCGGACGACAGCCGTTGTGAGGAATTGGTGTAGTATCGTTTATCATAGTTACTTCTATACCGCTAGTGTATATTGTACGTATGGCAGATTCGCGGCCTGCACCTGGGCCTTTTACAAACACCTCTACTTTACGCAAGCCAGCTTCGTGTGCTACTTTTGCAGCCTCGCCAGCAGCCATCTGCGCTGCATACGGAGTGTTCTTTTTAGAACCACGGAAACCTACTTTACCTGCGCTGCTCCAGCTTATAGCTTGGCCGCTTAGGTTAGTGAAAGTGATGATGATGTTGTTGAAAGTAGCGTTGATGAAAGCTTTGCCTTCAGCGTCAACTTTTACTACCCTTTTCTTCGCCTTTGCTTTCGCAATGGCTGATTGAGATTGCTGTTGCTTTGCCATTTTTTGTTTTTGGATTATCGGATGGTTGCCGGGTGTTAGGTATCAAAACCCTGATCGGCACTTGCCCGCTTTTTATTTAATCTTTACTACGAACTATTACTTAGTTACCATTTTCTTGTTAGCAACCGTCTTACGCTTACCCTTACGAGTACGTGAGTTGGTTTTGGTAC
>JAFDYM010000376.1 GCA_018267435.1 Bacteroidota bacterium
TAAGCAAAGAAGTTAAGGGCTTGACAAGAATCGTAGAAAGTAATTGACTCGCCAGGACAGGCTATGCTATCGGAAGTAAAGTACGGGATAACGTTTATAGCCCTTACCGACCTAAACTTAGTGCCTACACAACCTCTGCTATCGGTAACAGTAAGCAATATGGTATACAAAGTACTCGGTGTAGCCGAGGTATAAACATGGTTTGTATTTTTAGTATATGCAGTATCGCCTGCATCAAGTATCCATTGCCATGATACAATGTTAGATTGGAAAGATGTGCTACTATCGGTAAATGCTACCGCCAGTGGCGAGCAACCAGCATAATAGTCGGCCGCAAACTCGGCAGTAACGCCATAAGCCTGTATGTAGTCGGTCATTACAATTGAATCGGAACAAGGTTGGCCGGGGTTAATGATAAGGGTAACAGTATACAAGCCTGGAAGGTCATAAAACTTAGTAGGGTTTTGTGCTGTACTAGTTGTACCATCGCCAAACCTCCATAGCCATGAACTAGCAAAAGTTGACTGATCGGTATAGCGTATCCTTAAGCGGGTACAACCGGTAGTAGTATCGGAAGTAAATTGTGCCGTAGGCGTACCAAAAGGCAATACTTTAGTTATAGAATCAACACAACCAGTAGTTGTATTAGTAACTACCAAGGTTACCGCATAAGTAGATTGTGTAGCATAGGTATGCACAGGATTCTGTAGGGTTGATGATTGCCCATCGCCAAAATCCCAAAACCAAGTTTGCGCCCCTTGCGATGAATCGGAAAATGTAACGGTACTAGGGTTCAAACAATCGAACTGAAAACCAAATTCAGCTTTAGGTACCACTATACGTATGTAGTTGTTTTTTACAAGCACTGTTGAACAACCATTATATACAATAGTTAATGTAACCGAGAAAGTGCCTATATCGCCGTACTCATAAGTAGGGTTTTGATCGGTAGAAGTACCACCATCGCCAAACTGCCAAAAGTAAGTAGCCGCAGGGTTTACGTTTGTTGTAAGGTCGGTAAATACTATAGGTTGGTTAACGCATTGTATAGTTGGCGTAGCCACAAAATCTGGGTTACCTGGTCCACCTACATTTATATTGCCTGGGTAAACATAAGTTTTGGTACAGCCATCTACCGTAGTTATAGTAAGTGTAGGCTTATACTGCCCATTAACAGTATATACATGGGTAGGGTTCTGCGCAGTTGAGGTAGGTGTGCCATCGCCAAAATCCCACAAATAACCAGTAATAGGCCTAGCGGCAGTGCTGTTATTGGTAAACCTAACGGTCAACGGTGCACATCCGCTAGTAGAATCTACAGTAAATGTTGGGGTCAATATACCTACATCAATATACTGATTGTACCTTACCACATTGGCACATCCGCTTACGCTGTTTACAGTAAGCGTTACGTTATAATTTCCATTTGCAGTATAAGTATGGCTAGGGTTGGCCTGTGTTGAAGTTTGGTTATCGCCAAAATTCCATAACAAGGAACTGGCACCGCTACCTATGGTACTTGTAAAGTTAACCGTATGCGGTGCAGCACAACCCGAAGTATCATCGCCTACAAAGCTGGCATCTACAGGGTCAACCACAGTTATAGTTTTACTTACACTACCAGTGCAACCGTTGTAAGTAGCAGTAAGAGTAACGGTATATGTACCGTTGGCATTAAAAGTATAGCTAGGGTTGCGCTGGGTGCTGGTACCACTAGGTACACCAAAATTCCACGACCAAGCGCTAGCGTAGTTGCTGCTATCGGTAAACTGTACTGGTAGGCCGCGGCATACCGTATAGGCACTAGCACCAAAGTCGGCGGTTATAGGTGTTATCTGAATATTCTGCGTAGCAGTAGCAGTACAGCCTATAGGGTCAAGCGCAGTAACTGTGGCGGTGTATATACCCGTTTGGTATACCTGTGTAGCAGTTTGGCCTGCAGCAGTACCGCCGTTGCCAAATGCCCAAGTATAAGTAAGGCTACCACCGTTAGGCGAAGTACCGCTACCCGAAAAGTTAACTACTGTTGGCGCTGTACAAGCACTGGTAGGGTTAGCTGTAATATTCGCTGTAGGGGCTGTACGTATAGTTACAAAGTTATTCTTGGTAGTATCGCTTTGGCAACCGTTAGCATCGCGGGCTATAAGTATAACAGGGTAATTGCCTACGGCACTATAACAATGCGAAGCATTGGGTGCCGAAGGAGTGGCCGATTGAGCCAATGAACCATCGCCATAGTCCCATACATATTCCAATATAGGTGCACTACCAGGTGCCGATTGGTTAACAAAGTTTACCGTGTGGCAAGGGTTATTACAGCCCTCAGTATTGCCCGATGCAAAGTCTACAACAGGTGGAGCATAAACTTGTATCTGCACAAAACAAGTATCGGTGCTAGTGGCACCGGCATTGCGTACTATGTGTTTTACGTTGTATATGTTAGGTGTTGTAAATACCTGTGTAGGATTGGCGGCGGTAGATGTACCTAAACCGTCAAAATCCCAATAGTGCGAGGCAACTCCGCCTGTACTTTGGTCGGTAAAGTTTACGGTAAGGCCAGGGCAACCATTGGTAGCCGATGTGGTGAAGCTGCAATTAACCTGCGCCATGGCAGTATAGCCTAGGGCAAAACACAGCAATGCTAATAGTGTAATTTTCCTTCTCACTCGTGCTTGTTCGTTTTTATTCAGATGCATTTTCCAGACAGGGATGTTGCATCATGAAAAGATTTAATTCTCCGATTCCTCCCCCTTTGTACCGTTTTGGGCGCTAGTTTGTTTCAAAAGCCATGTTAATTTACATGTAAAACCACACAAAACCTACTAAACGGGTATTACCTACAAATTTTAAAGTATAAGCCCACAATAGTGCATATAAACCCAAAACATTATCAACAGAGGCGACTAAACAGCACATAAAACAGACACCCCACTCTTCTCTTCTATTCAAATTGCTAACTTGCACTATGTTCCGTAGCACTATACTATTTCTGCTTAGCCTGTTATGCTTGGGCACACAGGCGCAAAACTTTCAATCTCCTTATCGCCTTTCGCTAGCTGTAGATATACCCTTAGCCAGTGGCGCACTGGGCTTTTTAACCGCTGGTGGTTTAATAGGCCGTA
>JAFDYM010000377.1 GCA_018267435.1 Bacteroidota bacterium
ATAAACTTTACGCGTACTAGCTGTAGTTGTTCTATATCTACATCATCATCTTTAAACTCGTCGTAAGCGGCGTCTAAAGAATCGGTCTGTGCCTCGCGGAAGTAGTCGAATATGTAACCTACCAATTCTTCATCCATTATATCATATAGGTAGTAGTCGATGTTCAGCTTGGTACCCGAGTTAACTATTGTCTCCAATTCGTTAATCAAGTCGCCGCGCTTCATGCCAAGGGTTTTTGCTACCTCGTCAAGGCTTATACGCTTATCTATACTGTGAATGATTTTGATCTTATCGGTACCTTTACCCACTACGCTCTTCAATACAAAATCGTTCGGGCGGTCTATATCGTTATCCTCTACATACTTCTTAATCAGGTCAAGAAACTTCTTGCCATAGCGCTCGGCCTTGCCTTTACTAACACCCGTTATGTTCACCAGCTCATCTTGGCTTATTGGGTACTTAGTAGCCATTTCTTCAAGCGAAAAATCTTGGAAGATAACGTAAGGGGGAAGGTTGTTGGCCTTACCAACTTGCTTGCGTAGGTCCTTCAGCATATCTAGCATGGCAGGGTCAAGCACGGCGCGTGCGCCGCCACCATCTTCTACTACTACATCGGTACCATCATCTTCAAAGTTGTGGTTTATGGCCACCTTCACTTCGAATGGTTTTTTCAGGTATTCTGCACTCTTCTTGTTCAGCTTTAGCTTGCCGTATTGCTCTATGTCTTTATCTATCAGGCCAAGCATCATGGCATTGCGTATTACCGAGTTCCAGTGGTGCTCGTCCTTATCTGCACCCTTGCCGAACAATTCGTTCTTGTCGTATTTAAAGTCGGTAAGCTCCTTCGCCTTTTTGCCTATTAGGAATTTAACCATATACGGCAAGTCGTGGTTTTCTTTCAAAGCCTTTACTGACTTTATAACCAATAGCGTATCCTCGCTTACATCTACGCGCTCCTTAGGGTTGCGGCAGTTATCGCACATGCCGTTGCAGGTTTTCGCATCGAACTCCTCGCCGAAGTAGTGCAATATGAACGAGCGGCGGCATTCTGCCGACTCGATATAAGCCACGGTTTCGTTTATCAACTGTATGTTGCGCTCACGCTCCGATACTGTTTTATCGCGCAGCAGCTTTTCTAGCTTGCCAATGTCTTTGTAGCTGAAGTAAACCACACAGTCGCCTTCCATACCATCGCGGCCGCTGCGGCCTGTTTCCTGGTAGTAGTTCTCTATCGACTTTGGAATATCGTAGTGGATTACAAAACGGATATCTGGTTTATCTATACCCATACCGAAGGCGATAGTAGCTACTATCACGTCCATCTCTTCCATTAGGAAGGCATCCTGCGTATTGCTGCGCACTTTGCCATCGAGGCCCGCATGGTAAGGGGCCGCCTTTATACCGTTGGCGCGCAATACTTCCGATACTTCATCGGCAGTTTTGCGGTTAATTACGTATACAATACCCGATTTGCCTGGGCGCTGCTTAATGTACTGCACCATGTTTTTAATGGCCAGTTGCGGCGACTTCTTTGGACGAATTTCGTAGTAAAGGTTAGGGCGGTTGAATGATGATATAAAGATGTTGGGCTTATTAAGCACCAATGTCTTTACTATATCGCTTTGCACCTTAGGGGTAGCGGTAGCGGTAAGCGCTATTATGGGGAACTTCTGTTCAAGTGCCTCTATTATTTCGTGTATGCGGCGGTACTCGGGGCGGAAATCGTGTCCCCATTCCGATATACAGTGTGCCTCGTCAACGGCTATAAAGCTAATCTTTACTTCTTTGAACAAATCAACCGTGTCCTGCTTGGTCAAGGTTTCAGGTGCCACGTACAGCATTTTTGTTTTGCCGCTGCGTATGTCCTTTATAACCGCGTTGCGCTCGGTGCGGCTTAGCGATGAATTGAGGAAGTGCGCTATGCTATCGTTGCTGCTATAGTTGCGCACCAGGTCTACCTGGTTTTTCATTAGCGCTATAAGTGGCGAAATAATAATGGCTACACCCTCGCTCATAATGGCGGGTAGCTGGTAGCAAAGCGATTTGCCGCCGCCCGTGGGCATTATTACAAAGGTATCTTTGCCTGCTAGCAAAGATTTTATAATTTTTTCCTGGTTTCCTTTAAAGGCGCTGAAACCAAAATATTCCTGCAGTGCGTCGTTAAGCGAAAGTTTTGCAACCGCCATAGCGTCTTAAAATTTAGTGATCAATACAAACACGAGTAATCAGTCCTCTATCTATTTGTTAATTGTAGCTTTAATATAATGAACTTTTTTAAATAAAAGGTGGCGAATTTACAAACAGTTTTTTTAAGGTGCGCCGAATAATTACCTTTGCGCGCCCTTTAATCTGTTAAGAATTCACACCTGCCAATTACGTGAACTTTAAGCTGCTAAACGCTGCTTAAAATCATAAACGGCTCCTGAATCATCTGAAGCAGCTATTAAAGCGGCTCAAACTATCTTAGTTAACAATAATTTTGAACGAAGTAATGAGCAGTGTTTATGTAGCTATAATGGCAGGTGGCATAGGAAGCAGGTTTTGGCCCCAAAGCCGCACCGCCAAGCCAAAGCAGTTTTTAGATATTCTAAACACAGGCAAAACTTTAATTCAGCTTACATACGACAGGTTCCTGCAAATTGTTCCGAAAGAGAACATTTATGTTGTAACCAACCATGAATATGATGCCCTGGTAAAGGAACAACTGCCAGACCTTACCGATAGCCAGATACTAAAAGAGCCTGTACGCCGCAATACTGCACCATGTATAGCCTATGCTTGCGATAAGATTTATAGCAAGGATAAAAACGCGACAATTATTGTAGTGCCAAGCGACCACCTGATACTTAAAGAAATTGACTACCTAGAGGTGATAAAGAAGTGTGTTGACTTTGTAAGCAACAATGGCTACTTGCTAACCATAGGTTTGAAGCCTACCAAGCCAAGTACCGGCTATGGCTATATACAGTATATAGAAGAAGGCGACAGCCGCGACGGCGTATACAAGGTGAAGACCTTTACCGAAAAGCCTACGCTGGATATAGCTAAGACCTTTATGCAAAGCGGCGACTTTCTGTGGAACAGCGGCATGTTTGTATGGAAGGCTAAAACCTTGCTAGAAGCTACCCGCAAATACCTTCCAGAAATAGCCGAGGCATTTAAAGATGGCGCCCAATACTACGATACACCTGCCGAAGAAAACTTTATACGCGAAGCATACTACCAATGCACCAATATATCGATTGACTATGGTATAATGGAGAAGGCAGACAATGTATATACCGTGCCTGCAGAGTTTGGCTGGAGCGATGTGGGCAGTTGGGATTCATTATATGAGGTGTACGAGCACGATTACCTTGGCAATGCAGTAGCTGGTAAAAGCGTAAAAATATACGACAGTGCCCACAACATGATAATGGTGCCGGATAACAAGCTAGTAGTACTACAGGGCCTAGATGGCTACTGCGTAATAGATACCAACGACGTACTGCTTATATGCCAAAAAGAAAAAGAACAGGAAATAAAGCAGATAACGGTTGACCTGAAGGTGGCAGATTTGGATCAGTATCTGTAGAGAAACCCTCGCGCACCCTTTAACTCCCTAAAGGGAGAACCGACGCGCACAATCTCCCTTTAGGGAGATGTCGAAAACGAAGTTGAGACAGAGGGTCGTGCGTGGCATGTATAAAAAATTTACTATTTTAGAAGTGCCACGTTTCCAAAGCGTGGCACTTTTGTTTAAGACAATACCATGCACTTTCCATCATCTATCAACAGCAAACTACCGAGTGTTAGTACCACTATATTTACGATAATGACAACCTTGGCCAAGGAGCATGGGGCTGTAAACCTATCTCAAGGCTTTCCCGATTTCAGTCCGCACCCAGTATTGGTAGAAGGGGTAGAAAAGGCGATGCGTAGTGGTAGTAACCAATATGCGCCCATGGCGGGCTATATGCCCCTGCGCGAAAAGATAGCCGAAAAGGCGCAAGACCTATATACCGCCGAGGTAGACCCAGATACGGAAATAACTATAACTGCAGGCGGCACGCAGGCTATTTTTACTGCTATACTATCAGTTGTTAGGGAGAATGATGAAGTAATACTTTTTGCACCTGCTTATGATAGCTATGCCCCTGCGGTAGAGCTAGCCGGTGGCCGTGCAGTGTACTACGATATGCTGCCGCCCGACTTTCGTATAGATTGGCAGGGTGTGAAGAAGTTGATTAATCAGCGCACGCGCATGATTATTATAAACACCCCCCATAACCCTAGCGGAACCGTATTAAGTGCCTTCGATATGCAGCAATTGGAGAAGCTGACGAAGGATAGCGATATAGTAATACTAAGCGACGAGGTGTATGAGCATATCATATTCGATGGACTACAGCACCAAAGCGTGCTACGCTACCCTAAGCTAGCCGAGCGCGCCTTTGTGGTAAACAGTTTTGGCAAAACCTACCATAATACAGGCTGGAAGGTGGGCTACTGTATAGCCCCAAAAAACCTGATGGCGGAGTTCCGAAAGGTGCACCAGTTTAATGTGTTCAGCGTAAACTCGGTGGCACAGGTAGCTTTTGATGAGGCACTGAAGCAGAAAGACCTATACCTAGAGTTAAACGCCTTTTACCAAGCCAAGCGCGACTATTTTCGCCAGGCGATACAATCATCTAGGTTTAAACTGTTGAACTGCGAGGGTACGTATTTTCAGCTTGCGGGCTACAGCCGCATAAGCGAGGAGCGCGATATAGAGTTTGTTCGGCGTATGACAAAAGACATGGGTGTAGCGGCTATACCCGTATCTGTATTTTATCGGCACCAGGTAGATAATAGTATTATCCGTTTCTGTTTTGCTAAAGAGGAAGAGACGCTAAAACGCGCCGCTGACCTGCTTATAAAAATATAGCCCTAACAAGTGTTAGGGCTATACCAATAGTTGTGTTTCTACAGCTGTTATTTAGTAGTATATTTAAAGGTATAAATGTTGGTAGAGGCTCCTTGACTATGTGTGGCTTTGGTTGGCATACCATCGGCGTTATACTCATACACCGATGTTGCAGATGCTACACTCGTAACATTGCCTGTATTTGTATCATAGTCGGTTTGCTTGCCCGATGTTGGGTTGTGTTGGCCTGACCAAACGAAGTAGAATAAGTTAAACTGGTCTAGCAAACTATTTTTATAAATTGGATAAAAAGGGTTGTTCTTGTCATCAAGGCCAAGAAACTCCAATTCTGTTTTTGTTTTGTAGGTGCCAAGTACCTTTTCCGAGGTTTTTCTTTTTGAAATATTGCCACCGCTATAGGTATATTCTAGCAGTAGGTCGTTTGAGAGTACATCAACAAAATCTACAGTAGCAGAGTTTAGGGTGTTGTCGCCGTTATAGGCTAAGGTTACGGTTTTTTGCTTCACATTCATACCGTTGTACCCCTCTACCCTAACTAGCTTATTGCTGGCATCGTAAAAGAAGCTATCTACGCTACTTACTGAACCTGCGCTGGTATAATTGCGCACTATCAATTTGCTACCGGTATAAAAGAAATTATAGCCGCTGCTGCTGCCTTCGCCAAAACGGATAAGCTTGTTGTCTGAATCGTATTCAAAAGTGGCAAGGTCGGTGCCAGAAGAATCGGCCAAGGCGGTTAAGTAATAAGTTTTTGCATGGGTTTCATCTTTTTTGCAAGCGGTGGCCAGCATGGCTATACCCAGGCATACTGTAGCCGTTTTAATCATGGTCTTAAACATATCAAGGGGTTTTGATTTTTTGTAAAGCTACAACAAAGTAGTATTCAAGCATCAAATTCATCACAAAAGCATTATTTTCTTTTATACCTTTCCCCTAAATCCCCAATATGAAATATTTGCTCCTGTACAGTTCTGTGTTTTTCAATGTGTTAACCAATGTAGGCTTTAACCTATCGGCTATTAACGATGCAAACCCAGTAAAAAAATGGGGCTATTTTGCTGGGGGCCTAGTTTTTGGCCTTATCAACTCGTTCTTGTTTGCCGAGTGTTTAAAGGACTTATCACTACAAGTGGCTAGCGCCATCTATTTCTCGTTAACTATTATCGGTCTATTCATTGCGGCTTACTTTTTCTTCAACGAGAGCATATCGATGATGCGCCTAATTGGTACATCGCTAATAATAGGCGGCGTGGTATTGGTGAGTTTAAATAAGTAGCTATGATAGCCGCTGGCTATGCATATCGTATGCCTGTACCGATATGGATTCATGCAAAGCAAAATCTTCTTTACATAGTTCATATATCAGCATCATTCTTGGTGCTTCCTCACCAGGAAAATGCGCTTCGCGCAGCTCGATAAATTTATAGCCGCACTTTTGTGCTACGCGCTGGCTGGTAAGGTTGTCCACCTCGCAGCGTATTACCAGTTTGTCTAGGCCTTCTACTTCAAAACCTACTTTGGTAAGGGCGTTTACCACTTCGGTACATACACCTTTACCCGCATACTTTGTATTTACCCAGTAGCCTATTTCCAATACTTTACCCTCGTGCCGGGTATGGAAGCCAGTTGAGGCTATTACCTCTGTTTCGTCATGGTTAAACACGCCTAACGTATAGTCTTCCCCTTGCAGAAATTTCTGCCTAAACCCTAGTATCCTTTCCTCCTTTGCCTCTACGGTTTCGGGTTCAAACTTGGCCCATGTCATAAACGGTAACAGCTCCGGCAAGCTATCATCTACCGCCAGTTTTACCAATGCGCCATCGCCCGCTTGGTAGCAGCGTATCAATGTACGAGGCGTGATAGTTTTATATGTTTTCAGCAATTTCAGCATCTAAGTAGGCTGTTAATATTAGAATAAGCTTCTGATAGTTTTCTTCTAGAATTTGATCCTGCTTTAAATCAAGTTCTATGTTTATTTTTATAACCGCCGTTGCAAAATACTCAACAAGTAGATAGAAGTATTTAGCATAATCACCAAAATCATAATCCTGCATATACTGCAATGTGACCTTATCGTTTTTTAATAGAATATGTCGAACCCCTATTTGAAAAATACTGTTGTGAGCTTGTGAACATAAATCATTGTAAACGCTTTTATAGATATCCTCATACCCTGCGGCTCTAAACTTTTCCCAAATTTTTAACTCGCTAATACCATGCTTTCCCAAGCTTTGATACTCCAATTCTAAAGCATTAATGTTATTCTCTATTTCTTGTTCCTTTGTACCATTAACTGCAAGTCCTTTTTGAAATTTCAATAGTTTTTTTTGTTCCTTATACGAAGAGGCAATAAGTGCACTTATATATTTCGAATCTTTTATCACAAGTTCTAAATCAATATATGTTTCCAAAAATGTCCTTGTTAATGCAGGAGTAGAAAGCAGACGCTTATTCTTAACCAAACAGTTAATGTCATACAAAATATCATATAGACCGAAAATTAGAGCGGTAGCAACGATGTGTTCCCTAGTTTGACTTGAGGGAATGTATTTGAAAACTTCATCAGCATAGTATAATTGCTTATCAATCAAAGTTGTCATTTCTTCTAGAGTAACCATAAAAATAATTTATATACAAATGTAGTAAAAACAACAATGCCACCCCTTTTTAGAGATGGCACTGCTAATATATCAATCCGTGAAATCCGTGTCATCCGCGTTCTAAAACACGGCAGAGCATTACCCCCTTAAATGATAAGCCTTAGGGTGGGTAAAGGCTCGCAAGCCTAGGTGCGATAGCGTAGCACCAAAACCCGAGTGCTTGCGGCCGCTCCATGGTAGGGCAGCGCTTACACGGTCGCAGCAGTTCCAGTAGCCTGTACCTGCGTTTATGTTCGATAGTATTGTTTTGGCACGTTGCTGGTCGGCTGTGTACACGCCTGCGGTAAGGCCGTAAGCAGTGTCATTCATTAGCTCTGCAGCCTCTGCATCGTCCTTCACTTTCATTATACCTATTACCGGGCCGAAGCTCTCTTCGCGCATTACTTCCATACTGTGGTTAACACCCGTTAGTACCGTAGGTTGGTAGTAATAGCCTTTACCTTCCACGCGCTTGCCACCAGTTTCAACCTTAGCACCTTTGCTTACGGCATCTTGCACTTGCGCATCTACCACCTGTAGTTGCGGCTCGCGGGTAAGTGCGCCTATATACACGCCATCTTCGGTAGGTGCGCCCAGCTTATAGCTGTTTACTTCTTTTACAAATTCTGCTACATATTGGTCGTACACCTTCTCGTGTACATATATACGTTCCACCGAGCAGCAGCTTTGTCCATTGTTGTAGAAAGCGCCATCGGCAGTGCCTGCGGCTACGCCTGCTATGTCTGCCACGTCATCGGCAATATATAATGGGTCTTTACCGCCTAGCTCTAGCTGGCAAGGCACCATTTTAGGCGCTACCTTCTCGTATATGTACTGGCCTGTTTTGTACGAACCTGTAAAGTAGTAACCATCGAAAGGCATTTCTAAAAGTGTCTTGCCTACTTCGCCACCGCCTATGGCTAATTGTACAGCGTCGGCGTGTACGCCTGCTAGGTGCAGCAACTTCACTATCTGCTCGCCTGTAAGGCTTGAGTATTCCGATGGCTTATACATAACCGCGTTGCCCGCCAATAGCGCCGGCACAAATACGTTGGTACCTACCAGGTAGGGGTAGTTCCAGGCAGATATGTTGCACACTACACCAAGTGGCTCGTAGCTTATCACTTCCTTCATGCCCGGCTGCTCGCTTACGGTTTCATCGCTTAGGAACTTCTCGGCGTTGTTGGTCAACCACTCTATACGGGCACAGGCACCGTTTACCTCGTTGCGGCTTTGCTGTAGGGGTTTGCCTACCTCGCTGGTCAATATGCTGGCTAACTTCTCTATGTTCTCTTTTAGCAGGGCCGCAAACTTTTGCAGCACGGCTACGCGCTCGCTTAGTGGCACGGCGTTCCACTTGGCTTGACCTGCTTTTAGTTGTTCATGCTTTTGCTGTAGCGTGGCTACGGTGTCTTCGGTAAGGTTTGCAATTACCTCTTCGGTGGCTGGGTTAGTTACTTTCATGGGTACAATATTAATGTAGAAAAACAACACAATGGAACGCGGATGACGCGGATAACACAGATAAAATCGCGGATTATAAAATTATAACTATCCGCTAGTTGCTTGAAGGTTATATAGCAAGCAGACAAAAAAAGAGCCGCAAGATTTTGCAGCTCTACGATGGTGGTCTTTCTTATTATTTCTTCTGCCCGAAGTTGTACTTGCTCGATTTCTTGATGCGCTTGTTGGGTTTGCGGGTCCAGTGGTTGTCGCCGCTTTTTACGGTGTAGCCGCGGTTGAAGGTTTCCTTTTCGGTTAGCTTCAGTATATCGGTGTACCAAAACTCCGCCACCGTGCGTTCGGTATTTACATCTACCACTACATAGCCGTGCTTGGTAAACTGGTTGTAGATGTGGTGCGGGTTTATGCTCTTGCTGATGAACTTGGCCACGTTTGCCAGGGCAGGAGATAGACCGCTCTCGTCAAAGTTGCCACGTGTAATGCTAGGTGTTACAAACTCAACCCCAATACCGCCTTCGCCGCTTTTCTTTTTGTACTTCTTTTTATCCTTTGGCGTATCGGTTAGGTCCATTATAAAACTCATGTGCGCATCGCCCGTCATTACTACTACATTGTTCAATTTATGCTCGCATATAAAGTTGTATATGCGGCTTCTATCTTCGGGAAAACCGTTCCAGTTACTAGGGTCGAACACGCGGCCATTGCCGGGTAGCTTTACAAACTTTGGTGCGCCCTCGCTTAGCCAATCGCTCATCATTTCTTGGTTGGCTATCAGGCTCCATTGTGCTTTGTTGGCGCCCAGCTTACCAAGTAGCCAATCGTGCTGCGTGGCACCTAGCACGCACTTTTTGCCCGGCTCAAATTCCTCTTTGCCGCGGAACGAGTGCATATCAATTACATTCAGCTCTATCAACTTACCAAAGTTGAAGGTGCGGTATATATATTCCGGGTGTGTAGTGTCTGGCATGGCTACAGGCAGGTACTCGTAGAAAGCCTGTATACCGCCTTGTGCATCGGCAGGGTCTTTGCTTTCTACATCTATATCGTGGTTATCCCATTGGGTTATCCAAGTTAGGTTTTGGCGGGCTAGGCGCAGGTCTGGGTCAAGCAGGTAGTAGGCATGTCGCTCACGCCATTCGCGCAGGTTGCTTACATCTACCGGGTAAGGTTGTGGTACTCTAAACTTCTCGTCCTCATCTACATAGTCGTAAGCATAGTCGCCAAGGTGAACAAGAAAGTCAATGTCGTTGCGCTCGGCTATTTTTCTGTAAGCATTAAAGTAACCCGACCATACACTGCTGCACGATACTACGGCGAAGCGTACATTTGTTACATCTTGCTTAGGCAGCGTACGCGCCTTGCCTATTACCGAGGTTTTGCCGCCTGCGTAGGTAAAACGATAGTAGTACTGCATGTCGGGGCTAAGGTTGCGTGCCTTTACTTGTACACAAAAGTCCCTATCGGGGCTTACGTTTGCCACCCCTTTATCTAGCACATTGGTAAAGTTGCTATCGCTGGCTATGCTCCAGCCCACACTGGTGCCTATATTGGTTACAGCTACTTTGGTCCACAGCAGCACGCTGTTGGTATCGGGGTCGCCGCTGGCTACACCATATACAAAGGGGTAGTGTGCGGTATCGGCATACATATTGGGCGGGTAATAGGTAATGTTGCTTTGCGCAGAGGCGCCCATGCTTACCAACAACAGGCAATATATTAGGGCTAAACGTGTTTTTAACATATGTAGGCTAGTGTGAGGTGAGCGAAGATAACACGCTGAAGTAAATGCAATATTAAAAGCTGTAAAGACCTTAGATAATAGGCCCATAGGCTATTGTTTGAAAATAAATTCGGATTTTTCAGGGATTAAAAGCAACTTTGGCATATTGCTATCGTTAAAACACTTGCTGAACAAGCAGATAAGCTTGCCGCAAGTTGTTTTATTGCCTAATTAGTATATTTTCGCACATGTTAAAGGAAGCCGTGAAATCAATCAAATTCGCCTCGAAACCTGAAAATGTCGCTCTTGTTGAGCGATTTATAGATGACCTACGCGCAGAGCTAAATATTGGCGATGACGTGTATGGCAATATACTTATTACCATGACCGAAGCCGCCAACAATGCCATACTGCATGGTAACAAAGGCGATGCTAGCAAAGAAGTAGAGATACTTTGGGAAGTAGACGAGCGTGGCAAAAACCTAACCTTTGTAATAAAGGATCAGGGCCCAG
>JAFDYM010000378.1 GCA_018267435.1 Bacteroidota bacterium
ACATGTCACTTGCCCCCTTTCACTTTTATTTGGCGCGGTGCTGTGGTGTGTTTCGCGTACTGTTGGTTCCCTCGGGCGACTGTACTGTGGGGCTATTTGGGCGTAGAAATACCCCAAAAAAGCAAAGCGTATTTCTACGTAATTTTTGTAGGTTTTGCACATTATAAGTGGTGGATACTAATAATATAATGTATTGATGTTGATTTTTTTAGGTGGATTATGTTAGAAATATATGAGAAGCTTGTTAAAAATAGGATATGTAGGACTTAAAATTGATTTGTAGGTTTGGGCTGAAAATCTAAAAATCACCCACTATGACAAAACTTTACAACACCATGCTGGTGCTGTTATGCTGCCTTATGGTAGGCAACGCAAGCGCGCAGTGTACATTATCGGTAGCAGCTACCGATACCCTTTTGTGTAACGGGGCATCTGCTACCCTTAGTTCTTCGGTAGTAGGTCCTAGTTCTGACCTAACAACTACCCTTACTGCAGGTAACAACCATCGCGGCAATATGTTCGATATTACTGCTACCAACGCAGTAACAATATTAAGTTTCGATGCACACCCAATTTCTAATACAACCATTGAAATATACTACCGAGCCTCGGCTTATGCCGGCTTCGAAACCAGTGCGGCTGGTTGGACACTTATAGGCAGCGCGGCAGTAACTGCACAACCTTTTGGCGTGCCTACGCCGGTACCTGTAGCCGTAAACGTAACCATACCAGCAGGCCAAACTTATAGTTTCTATGTTACATCTAGCAATACCACTGTAAGCCTTAACTACACTGATGGCGGTAGCGAGGGCGCTACTTATGTAAGCGATGCCAACATAGCCTTTAAACAAGGGGTAGGCATGGAATATCCTTTTACTGCAGGTACAGGGTCGGTATTTAGGCCGCGTATATGGAACGGTATAATACATTATGCGCTAGCCAACGCAACTACCAGCTATGCATGGAGCAACGGCGCAACTACTGCAAATACAACAGTAACACCTACTGCCAACACACAATATGTGTTAGCGGCCACAGTTACGGGTTGCCCAAACACGCTATACGATACTGTAGCTATTAAGGCATCGAGTGTAAATGTATTAGGCGGAGTAGATACGGCAGTATGTGCTGGCGAGCAAGTAACATTATCCGCTAATGTTGCAGCCGCACCACTACAAACAACATTGGGAGGCGGCAACAACCACAGGGGCAACATGTTTGATATTACGGCTACCAACGCGGTAACCATTACCGGCTTCGATGCGCACCCAATGGGCAATACCACAATAGAAATATATTACCGTCCAGGTTCGTATGTAGGTTTTGAAAGCAACCCCGCTGGTTGGACACTAGCAGGTAGTGCTGCTGTTACCGCACAACCTATGGGTACTTTAACCCCAGTGCCAGCTACACTTAGTATAAATATACCTGCCGGCCAAACCTATGGCTTCTATGTAACGTCTACAAATACCTCGGTAAGCTTAAATTATAGCAATGGCTCTGCAGTAGGCAATGTGTATAGTAGTGATGCCAATATACAGTTTAAAGAAGGTGCTGGTTTCGAATATCCGTTTACTGCCGGCGGCGGTATAAACATGCCAAGGGTATGGAATGGAGCCATACATTATTCTACAGCTACTGGAGCTACCTTTGTATGGGATAACAGCGTAACCGACAATACAGCCTTTGCACCAGCAAATACTAACGATTACATAGTAACAGCTACAGATGTAAATGGCTGTGCAGATACAGATACTGTAAATGTGGTAGTAAAAGCATTGCCTAACGTATTAGCAGGTAACGATACGGCTGTATGCCAAGGTGAACAAGCTATACTAAGCGGTAGCGGTGCTACTACATACGCTTGGAGTGGTGGCGTAACAGATGCTATAGCATTTACACCATCAAATACACTTATCTATACCGTAACAGGTACTGCGGCCAATGGCTGTAGCAATACTGCTGCTGCCGAGGTAGCTGTAAATGTATTACCTGTAGTTAATGCAGGTAACGATGAAGCTGTGTGTACAGGAGAAAGCTTAACCCTTACTGCCCTAGGTGCCGATACTTATGTATGGAACAATGGTGTAAGCAATGGTACTTCATTTGAGCCAACTGTAGCAGGCGATTATACAGTGGCAGGTACTGATGCTAATGGCTGTGTTGGCTTAGATACCGTAACTGTAACTATTAATGCATTGCCAACAGTGGATGCTGGTGCAGACGTAACTGTATGTGCAGGTGCCGATGTAACACTTAGTGGCGCGGGTGCAAGCACTTATGTGTGGAGCGGTGGAGTAACAGACGCTACAGCATTTACACCTGGTAATAGTGGCATTTATGCCGTTACTGGTACAGATGCGAATGGTTGCTTGGATGTGGATAGCATAGAAGTAACTGTAAATACGGTAGATGCAACAACAAGCATAAGTGCAGAAACTATAACTGCTAATGCCAACGGAGCCAGCTATGTATGGATAAACTGCAGTAACAACAGCCCTATACAAAACGAGACAGCACAAAGCTTTACTGCTATGGCTACAGGTAGCTACGCAGTAGTGGTTACTGAAAACGGTTGTACCGATACCTCTGCATGCCAGAGTATTGTAATATCGGGTATTGATGTGGTAGACGGTAATGTATTTGCAGTATACCCTAACCCTACAAAACATGCAATAACCATAAACACAGGCAACATAACTGCCGAGCAAATCAACTTGTTCGACATTAATGGCATGGTGGTATACACTACTGCGCCTACCGTTGCTATAACTACTATAGATATGGCAGATTACCCAGCCGGTATATATATAGTGAAAACTTACACTAAGGGTACTATACAAACAGCTAAGGTAACTAAGCA
>JAFDYM010000379.1 GCA_018267435.1 Bacteroidota bacterium
CCTATGATACGTATAGGCTATAGCAGTTTCAACATTACTGCATACTATGGCATACTAGGCGTCATCAAAAATGATAAAGGTCCACAAGCCAACGAGTTTACAGTGGGTATATCATTCAACGGCTTATAATAGCCAAGCACTATAAACCAGAAGGGGCGATACTTATGCAGTACCGCCCCTTCTGGTTTTTGTATGCCCATGAATTAATTCATGGGCTATTTATTCTAAGGAATTGCGGTTTCAGATTTACCCGGTCATAAATTCGCTCATAAAGGCTACCTATCCGTAGCCCGTGATTTAAATCACGGGCCAAACTATAGACCATCTTATGCCTTCTGTTTTTACGCCGTTATTGGAGTTATAGCATTACGTATTTATTGTCGATTCTATTCCAAGTATTTGCAGCATAAAAAAGGGCGACACTTGCATAAGTGTCGCCCGTATATTTTAAATACTAATAAGCTACTACTGCACCTTGGCTTTCTGCTCGGCATCGTATTGGTAAACGGTGTATAGTACAGTGCTGCCAACAGCGTTCATGGTGTTCTTGTCTATTATGCTCATATCATCGGCATGTGTGTGCCAGTACTTGCCAAAACCCGACTGGGTATTGTTGTCATACTGTATTATATCTACCGTAGGTATATGGGCTATGGTATTTATATAGTGGTGGTCATCGGTAATAGGGCTGGTTTGCTGGTTGCTGAAGTTGCTGAAGCCAAGCGTTTGCGCATTGGCCCATACTTTGTCCTGCACCCAACCTGCGTTGAACGAAGAATTGCCCTCGCGGGTAAACACTGCTTCGCGCGCACCGGCCATATCTAGCAGTATACCAAAGTCGGCCTTGTAGCCAGCCACGTGTGGCGTAGCAGCCCAATACTGCGAACCTTGGCAGAAACTATTCTCTGCGTCGCCCACTACTTTTACCAAGCCTACAAGCGATGAGGTATAGCCATAGTCTTCAGCATCTATAAAAAATATGTCTACCCCTATATCAGTTGGCTGCGCCTTTATAGCGTTTGCCGCCGCTATTAGCATACCTACACCACTAGCACCGTCGTTAGCAGCAAGTATAGGCTTATCGCGGTCTATTTCATCTTGGTCGGCCCATGGGCGGCTATCCCAGTGCGAGCAAAGCAGTACGCGGGTCTTGGCTTCAGGGTTAAAAGAAGCAATGATATTGGTGCCATGGATGGTCACACCATCATACATCGTTTTCTCAAACTTTTGTACGTGTACCGTATCGGCAATGCCCTTCATCTTCGCTATCAACCAGGCGGCACATTCTTCATGTCCTTTCGAGTTCATGTTACGTGGACCAAAGTCTAACTGCGCCTGCGTATAAGCATAAGCACTATCTGCATTAAAGGCGGGTGCCTTAACGGTAACAGCAGGTTTGTCTTCGGCCTTAGGCGTGGTACCTTGTGGGTTGTTGCAGCTATTGCAGCTCAACAAAAACATTGAACCACAGATGAACACAGATGAACACAGATTTAATCTCATTATGATATGCATTTAAGCTTTTAGTCTCGTAATTCCCTTCTTCATATCGGTAACATTGAAGTTAATCAATAAGCCGACTTCACATTTCGATAGTTTAAGATAAGAAAGAACCTGCGCTTTATGTATGTTAGCGATAACATCTACCACTTTCAGCTCTATTATTACCCTATCTTCTACCAACAAATCAATTCTATAGGCAGCATCAAGCTTTATACCATCATATACTATCGGTAACGCTTTTTGCCTCTCTACTTTCAATCCATTCTTAGCCAACTCATGAAGCAAACACACTTCGTAAGTACTCTCTAACAGTCCTGGACCAAGTGCCGAATGCACTCGATACATACATCCTATAATCTTATACGTTACATCGTTCAGTTCTAATCCGTGGGCATCTGTGTTCATCTGTGGTTAAATTATTTGTACAGAACAAATATAAGACAGACTAACTCTTACTCCACGTAGTACCTTCTTTGCCGTCTTTTACTTGTATGCCTAGTTTCAACAGCTCGTCGCGAATTTTATCGCTGGCGGCAAAGTCTTTTTTAGCACGTACATCTTTGCGCAGCTCTAGTATCACATTCATCAGGCCATCAGCTATGCTTGCATCCTCAGTAGTATCTTCTTTATCTATAGCTAGAATATCTTTTATAAACGCAGTGAAGGTTTCTTTCAGCTTATTGAATGTAGCTTCATCTATGGTAGATATAGCGATGATACCTTCCTTGTAACTGTTTATCTTCTTAGCCATTTCAAACAACACTGCTATCGCTTCTGCCGTGTTGAAGTCATCATTCATCTTTTCGTACACATCGTTGCAAAGTGTGTTTACTTCGTCTATTTCGCTTTGTACTGTAGTGCCACTTACATACGTTAGGGCTTGCAATGTGTGGTATGCGTTCATCAACCTTGCAAAACCTTTCTCGGCGGCTTGCAGGGCAGCATTGGTAAAGTCTAAGGTGCTGCGGTAGTGTGCTTGCAGCATAAAGAAGCGTACTGCCATTGGGGCATAAGCTTTCTCTAGCAACTCGTGCTTACCGTCAAACAGTTCGCGCGGCAGGAATGAGTTTCCTTTACTCTTACTCATTTTATCGCCATTTACAGTTAGCATGTTGGCGTGCATCCAGTAGCGCACAGGCTCTATACCATCTGCGCCTACACTCTGTGCTATTTCGCACTCGTGGTGAGGGAATTTCAAATCCATACCACCACCGTGTATATCGAACTGCTTGCCTAGGTATTTGCAACTCATGGCGCTGCACTCCAAGTGCCAGCCCGGTATGCCTTCGCCCCATGGGCTTTGCCAGCGCTGTATATGGTTAGGCGCTACCGATTTCCATATGGCAAAATCGGCTGCATTCTTCTTCTCTTCTTGCCCATCTAGCTCGCGCGTGTTCTCTAGCAAGTCATCTACGTTTCGGCCGCTTAGCTTGCCATAGTGGTGCTGCTCCATGTACTTGCGCACATCAAAGTATATCGAGCCCTTGCTTTCGTATGCATAGCCATTGTTCAGTATGCGCTTTATCATTTCTATCTGCTCTACTATGTGGCCAGTGGCCGTAGGTTCTATACTTGGGGGTAGAATGTTGAACTCTCGGCATACATCGTGGAAACTGTTGGTGTACTTCTGCACTATTTCCATAGGCTCCAGCATCTCTAGTTTGGCGCGCTCTTCTATACGGTCTACGCCTTCGCCAGCATCGTTGGTTAGGTGCCCAGCGTCGGTTATATTGCGCACGTAGCGCACTTTGTAGCCAAGGTGTGTCAGATAACGATATACAACATCGAAGGTGGTAAAGGTGCGCAGGTTGCCCAAGTGCACCTCGTTATATACAGTAGGGCCGCACGAGTATAAACCAACGAACGGCGGGTTCAATGGTTCGAACAACTTCTTCTCGCGGCTAAGGCTATCGTATATCTTCAACTTATTTTCCATGGCGGTAAATATAATGGGCAATTTGTTTTCCATTATAGAAATAAGAAATGGAAAAGCCACTTTTGCAGAGTTTAGCAATACATGGTTTCGGCATTTAACATGTGCCAAATTCTGCTATCTTCGTAGGAAACAGCAACCGACGGCTTATGAAGAAGAATTACTTAGTACTTGTAATTTGTTCCATCCTTTTATCGCTTACCGCTACTGCCCAAAACAACGTGGGCATAGGCATAGCCAACCCCGACCCTAATGCCATACTGCACGTAGAGTCTAACAGCAAAGGTGTATTGATACCTAAGCTGGATGCGGCTGAACGGACCACTTTGGGCGCAGCGCTTAATACCAGTAACCAAGGCTTATTGGTGTTCGGGCCCGATACCAACCAATTTTGGTACTGGGACGGCACGCAGTGGATACCATTCCCTGGTCCCGGCCTACCTGGCCCAACTGGGCCTACTGGGCCACAAGGTGTAGCTGGCGCTACAGGTGCCACTGGCGATACTGGCCCACAGGGCACACAAGGCATACAAGGAGTGGCTGGCCCGCAAGGTTTGCAGGGCGTAACGGGTGCCACTGGCCCTACTGGTAACGGTAGCGATAACACCGCTTTTACATTCAACCCTAGCGGTACTGCTAGCATAACAGATGGTAGCGGCACGCTTACCACTACAGGCCAAGCTTGGCTAGTAGGTGGCAATACCGCACCAAGCAGCAATAACCTTGGCCAAACAGGCAATGCCCCGCTAGTATTTGTAACCAACAATACCAACCGCATGAGCGTGGAAGCCAACGGCGACATATTTGTGGCAGGCAGCAAGCCGATACAAATACGCCGCTTTAGCTGCAACTGCGACAACCCTAACCGCAACACGGGCGTTTCAACTACCGATTGGGTGGCGGTGATTGCAGGCTTTTACCCTAGTAGTAATGATGGCGATACTGAAAGTACACGTGCACGTATGTATGAAAGCGGTGGCACATGGTGGTTTAAAGGCGACTTGCAATCCCCAAGCAGCGAAGCTTGGGATGTAGACGTAATGTTCATCAAACGCCAGCTAGTAGACGACCAAAGACCAGCTTCGGCTACAGGTGGAGGAACGGCGTTTTAGACTCAGAAACTATAAATAGAAAGAGCCGCGAAGGACAACTTCGCGGCTCTTTCTATTTTTGATTTTTATCTGCGCATTCTGCGAGATCAGCGGGAAACATTCTTAATCTACGCAAACTCGCTCAACTCCAACCACCTCAGTTCTTTTTCTTCTAGCTCTTGCGATACAGAGCCTAGCTCCGCTATGGCTTTGTTCAACTCGTCGTAGGGTAAAGTGCCGCTGTTTACTTTCTCGTTTAGTTCTTCTTTCTTCTTTTCAAGGGCAGGCACTTCTTTCTCTAGCTTCTCAAACTCGTTGCGCTCCTTAAAGCTTAGCTTACGCTTGGTAGTAGGTGCTGTATTGGTAGCTGTTGGTGCAGGTGCCGCAGCTTTCTTTTCCTCTATCTTATACTCTGGCTTGTTTTGGTTGGTAAGCGATTCCATACGTCGGCCGCGTTCTTTATCGTAGCGCCATTGGCTATAGTTACCAGGAAAATCGTTAACCTCGCCCTCCCCTTCAAACACAAACAGGTGGTCAACCAGTTTATCCATAAAGTAGCGGTCGTGCGATACTATCATTACACAGCCTTGATACTGTTCAAGGAAGTTTTCCAACACGTTCAACGTTACCAAGTCCAAATCGTTGGTAGGCTCATCTAATATCAAAAAGTTAGGATTGCGGAAAAGGATAGAAAGTAATTGCAAACGCTTCTTCTCGCCACCACTTAGTTTGCTTATGAATGTAAACTGCTGCTCAGGTGTAAACTGGAATAACTGTAAGAATTGACCTGCGCTTACCTTAGTGCCATCGGCCAATGGAAAGTGCTCGGCTATGTCCTTCACAAATTCTATTACGCGCTTATCTTCCTTCAGCACCAAGCCTTGCTGGCTAAAGTAGCCGAACACAACCGTTTCGCCCGTGTTTATCTTTCCGCTATCGGCATTCTCCAAACCCATAATGATGTTGAGGAAGGTAGACTTGCCCACGCCGTTTTTACCTATGATGCCTATACGCTCGCCGCGCTTAAAAGTGTAGTCGAACGACTTAAGTATTGGCTTATCGCCATAGCTTTTGTATACCTTCTTTAGCTCGAGGATTTTACCGCCAAGGCGCTGCATTTTTACGTTTAGTTCCAGCTTGTCTTCTGGCTTGCGCGATGTAGCTTTTTCTTCTACCTCGTAAAAAGCATCTTGCCTCGATTTCGATTTTACGGTACGCGCCTTAGGCTGCTTGCGCATCCATTCCAATTCCTTACGGTAGGTGTTGCGCGCCTTATCTAAACTTGCCGAATCGGCCTCTTCGCGCTCGGCTTTACGCATCAAGTAGTTTTCGAAATTGCCCCGGTGCACGTATAGCTGTTGGTTTTCCATTTCCAGTATCTCGTTGCACACTGCATCTAAAAAGAACCTATCGTGCGTTACCAACAACAGGGTAGTTTTGTTATCGCTCAAAAAGTCGGCCAGCCACTCTATCATTTCAAAATCTAAGTGGTTGGTAGGTTCATCCAGTATCAAAAAGTTGTTGCGGTCGCCGAAACTTATATCGATAAGCACCTTGGCAAGCGATAGCCTCTTCTTCTGTCCACCCGATAGCGAACCAGCTTTCTGCTCAAGGTTAGTTACATTCAACGAGGTTAAAATCTCCTTCACTTTGTTCTCAAAGTTCCAGGCGTTCAGCTCATCTATTTTGTGCATCATATCGCCCACTTTCATATCGTCGCCACTTTCAAGCGCCAACTCATATTCGCGCACGGCTTCTATTACCGGGTGCTTGTGGTTCAATATGTTTTCAAGCACGGTTTTGTCGTCTTCAAACACAGGATTTTGGTCGAGAAACGAAACACTTACGTCTTTGTTTATCCAGACTTTGCCGCTGTCGGCGGTATCTTTGCCTGCTAGCACGCGCAACAGCGATGTTTTGCCCGAGCCGTTTTTAGCTACCAAGGCTATTTTATCGCCTTGGCTTATGTTGAACGATATATCAACAAACAGGGCTTTTTCAACAAATGATTTGGTGAGGTTTTCAACCGATATATAATGCATAGGGGCGCGAATATAGGCTGTTTCAACCGCACTATTGTGTATATAACAAATACACTTGGCTAAAGCGCTTGTTTATATTTGAGGCACCCATAGATATGAAGAAGAAAAAACCCGCACAAACCGCTGTAGCAGAAACCATAAAGCCGAGCACCGAGCAAGGCTTCAACCTACCTGTAGAAACTACCTGGAGCCTTCTGTTATTTATATTCAGCACCTTGCTATATGCCAATACTATTGGCCACGGCTATGCGCTAGATGATGTGGCTGTAATACAGCAAAACAAGTTTGTACAGCAGGGCTTGGCAGGCATACCGCAAATACTTACCACTTTTTACTGGCAGGGCTTTTGGGATTTGAATGCCGGTTTATATCGTCCGCTATCATTAGTAATGTTTGCCTTGGAACAAACGCTTTTCCCCAACAGCCCATTCATTAACCACTTTGTAAACGTATTACTGTTTGCCTGTAGCACAGTATTGCTTTTCAAAACTATACTTAAGCTGTTTGGCAAAAACTACGGCACTATGGCGGCAGTGGCAAGTTTGCTATTTGCAGCGCACCCTATACATACCGAAGTGGTAGCTAACATAAAAAGCCGCGACGAACTGCTAGCCCTGTTTACATTACTTGCTACGTGCATATACCTTTTAAAGTACCTAGAGCATAACAATAAGCTGCATTTGGCATTTGCTGTTTTAGCTTATGCACTTGCCTTATTTTCTAAAGAATCTTCTGTAGCTTTCTTGGGTGTATTCGCACTTATCTTCTTTTACAAAAAGATAGATGTAAAGCAATCCTTGGTTACCCTTGCGCCATTTGTAGTTGTTGCAGGTTTGTTCTTTGCCATACACCAATTTGTAATAGCCAGCGGTCCTGCGCGCGTGGGCTACACCTACCGCGATAACAGCATACTAGCATCTGTTAGCTTTGCCGAGCGCTTTGCTACCGCACTGTATATGCAGGGTAAGTATTTACTACTACTATTGTTTCCTCATCCACTTAGCTATGATTATTCCTTCCAACAAATACCGTTGTTCAATCTTACAAGCTGGCAAGTACTATTAACTGCTGTTGTAGTTATAGGGCTAATGGCTGCGGCTGTAAAAGGTTTACTAAGCAGAACAGCCATCGGCTTTGGTATAGCCTGGTATGCGCTTACTATGTTCATTACATCTAACCTTATCATACCTATAGGTGCTACCATGGCCGAGCGCTTTGTGTTTATACCATCGTTAGGCTTGTGTTTGGTAGCAGCGTATTTGCTAGTGAAGTACTTAGCGAAGGCTTCAGAAAAATTAAGCGCGCCAACAGCAATGCTAAAGCAAGCTGCTTTATTAAGCGGAGTGCTGATTGCAGTAGTGGCGCTATACAGTTTTAAAACCATTAGCCGCAACGCAGACTGGAAGGATAGCCAAACTTTGTTTGTGGCCGACATAAACAATGCACCCAATAGCTACAATGTACAATACAATTACGGCACTGTATATATAGAGGCTGCAAAGCAAGAGCAAGATACAAAGCGCAAACAGGAACTACTTACTACCGCTACCTCTGCATTTGAACGCGCTATAAAAATTGATAGTGGCGTAGCTGCTGCGCATATCAACCTTGCATCGGCATATTACCAATTGGGCAACTATACACAAGCTTATAAAGCTGAAACCAAGGCATTAACTATCGATACGCTATCGGTTGACCTATATAATAATGCCGGCAACTATGCTTATAGGTTGAAGTTATACAACGAAGGACTGGCTTATTTGCAACAAGCGGTATCTAGGGGCTTGGCCAACGAAGAAACTTACAAGTTTATAGGCGGTACTTACTTTGCCCAGCAAAACATACCTGCCGCACTTGAAGCATACGATAAAGCAATTGCCATAAACCCAAGGCACATAGAGAACCTAACCAATGCTGCCAATATATACGCCATAGCGGGCAACTATGCTAAAGCTGCTACACTTACCAAACAGGCATTGGCTATTGAGCCGCAAAACAAAAACCTACAAACTACTTTGCTACGCATATTTAATGATACCAAGCAGCAAGATAGCTTACAATATTATAGCCAAATGTTTGGTGTAAGATAATAACACAATGTACATATAGGCCTATATAGGGTTGTGCTGCGGCACACTTTCCCCAATTTGCATCAACATAACGTAGTTATAGTGTTGGCACATTGCTTTCATGTAGTTAGCATTAACAACACTATAAAAACGAAAGATTATGAAAAGCTTATTGATAGCAGCAGTTGCAATAGCAGGCCTAGGTATGGCTTCTTGCGGTAAATGTACAGTATGTACTAAGTCGAACGAAACAGATGTAAGGATTTGCGAGAAAGATTACGGTAGCAAAACAGAATACGGCTTTGCTATAGATGTGTACGAAGCGCAAGATTACGATTGCGGTAAATCGATATAACTAAAAATGCTTTTTAGTTTTTTAAAAAAGGAGATGCTGTTAGCATCTCCTTTTTTGCGCTAAAACCATTTGCCATGGGCAGGATACTTGCGATGCTTTGTAATGTTGTTGTAAAACAATGCTACCGCCAGCAATATCAGCACACCTGTTAGTACTGGGCTAAGCACATATAAGTAGCCAAGTGCTTTTATTTTTTCGCTACCTATGTTGGCTATTAAGGCTGTTGCCCCCCCAGGCGGGTGCAAGGTCTTTGTTACCTGCATCAGCACTATGCTTATAGATACGGCCAAGGCCGCTGCAAGCCAAGTTTCGTTAGGTATTAAATTATGTATGGTTACACCCACTATAGCCGATAACAAATGGCCCCCAATCAAATTACGCGGCTGCGCCAAGGGGCTATTTATTACACCATATATCAATACCGCCGATGCGCCAAACGAACCAATTAGAAAAAGGTTATCGCTAAGCACTAAGTACTTGCTATTAATAAAACCTAGTATGGCTATACCTGTAAACGAACCTAAAAATGTAAGTACATGTTCCTTTGTGTCAATTAATGTTTCGCGGTAAAACACATAGCGCGCCTTGCGGTATGTGCGCTTTATTCGTTTAATAGGCATGCCGCCAAATTAATAAAGCATCCTACTATTTCTTACCCACTTTACCTGTACAGATGTTTTCAATGGTTTTAGGCGTATAGCAATGGTCGTTAGCTAGTTTGTTCAGTACTTCCTCGTAGGTATACTTGCGTACTTGTTTTGCCTGTGTCTCCTCTCGCAGTTGTTCAAACTCCTTCCTTATTTGCGCATAGCGTTTTTGTAGCAATTCACTTTTAGGGGGCATATATTGTTTTAGTATTTTTTAATAAAGGGGTTATTGAATTTAGGCCGGTACTACCTCCAACTTGTCCGTTATAAGGTTATAGGTCCTATCTAGCAACTTTACCGTCCAACTATTCAGGCTTGTTATTTCGCCGGTATCGTATGCTACATGAAAGGCCAAGGCCTCATCGGCACTAAAACTGTAGCGGAATTTATCTTTATCGCGCAGCATGCGTGCAGTAATACGCATAGCAGTGCGTGCCAACAAAAAGCCTTTCAGTTTTATATCCGAATTATCTGAAAGTATCATACGGTCGGCCGCGGCAGATATTGCCAAGCCCAAGGTTTTCAGCTCATCGTAGGTATAGCGAATGGTTATCTTCTTCATGGTGTTCTTGTTTTTGCAGGGTAAGCCCCCTAAGGGGAAAAGATTGCTTTTACAGGCTAGAAAAATTAAGGTTGATGTGCTGCCAGCTATTGTCTTCAGCTTTTTGAAAAAAGCGCACATAGTAGGCCGTGCCTTCGGGGTTGTAGCTTTCTTTAAATAGTCGGATTGCCTCGCGCCAATCTTCGTTATCAAAGCGGTCTTCCAACTTATATAAGCGCTGTATGTTGCTTATATCCAAGTCGCCGCTTTTAGGGTTGCGTTCTAGCAAACTCAACACAAGGTCATGCAAATCTTTATCGCGCTTTTTTACAAAGCTGCCCAGGAAACTTTTAAGTTTCTCCTCCGCCAGTTCGCTGCGCTCATCAAAGCATTTTTTCACTTGGCTACTAAAGGTTATTTTATAGTTATCGTTCTTTATTTCAAAATTGCCTTTGTTGGCTTCGCCTTTACGCAGTTGGCCATACTCAAGCAGTTTGCTACGAAAGCCGCGCACTTGGCCCATGGCATCTTCTTTAAAGGTTTTAAGTATATCGGCGGCTTTTGCAGCTGTGCCGCCTAGCGCCGATATCAAGGCGTCTTTTTCATTTTCGTATTGTAGGCGAAGGGCATCGCGTTCGGCGTTCTCTTGTGCCTTGCGGGCGGCAAGTGCCTTTTCAAGGTCGCGGGTGCTTAGGGCGTTTAGGTTGGCTGCAGCCTGTGCTGCTGTGTTCATGGCTTTGGTTTCTATCATGCATTATTTGTTTACTTAACAATGGGGTTTGGGATTCTGTTGTTATCTAGAAGTACCACATTCTATAAATGTGGCACTTCTATCAAGCGAATCTTTAAGCAGAGTTTACGCCTAGCATCTCATCTAGGCACTTGCTTCTATCAGCAGTTCTTCCATCTCTTGTATCTGCTTATTGATGTGGCTTAGATACACGTGCTTTTCGGCCAGCAGGCGGTTTTCGTGGCTGTTTATCATGCGCATAAACATGCGCTGCAGTATTTCGTTCAGGCTTGCTATTTCTGCGTTCAGTTCCTGGCGCTCTATTAGCAGCTCATTTAGTTTTCTGGTATTCATAGCGTTAGTGTGTTTTAGCGTGTTGTCAATTTTTTTGTCAAAAAGCCGGAGAAGCTACTTTTGCAAAAATTATTGGTGGCATGACTGAAAAGTTGTAGAATGTTTCTACTTTTGTTGTCAAATGCAATGCAAAAATGCCAATTAATTTGGCAAAGTCAAACTAAATGGC
>JAFDYM010000037.1 GCA_018267435.1 Bacteroidota bacterium
AAGCTAGTTTTATCAGTAGGGCTAAATATGTAATTTACAAAAGCTCCAAAGGTTTTGTAATCATAGCCTCTATCTACATAAGCCGAGTCGGGGTTCTCTTTTACCCTATCCGTTCTAAAATCTACCCCTATTACTATATCATGCTTTTTCAATACCGTTACGTGGTAGTTCAACTCGCTAGCCGAGCCAAACTGCGTACCATCAAAGTAATAATAAGGCAAGCGCATTTGGCGGGTAAAGTAGTTGATGGCGTTCTTTAAGGTAAGCTTCCCTCCTTTTCCAAAGTCATATTCAAACTTAAAATTGCTCGAAACGTGCTCCGTCTTATTCTTCTCAAAATAGGTATACACCGAATCATCCTTTCCTAAAATGTATGGTATAGCACCACCCAAGCGGTCTTCATTGGTATAACTAGCACCGATATTCAACTTTGCCTTTGTCGTAATATCAAAGTATAATTGTGGGGAAATGATGTAACGCTGAAGCTTAGGCGTTTCAGTAAATTTATCGCCATTCCAATCCTTTTCGCGCTGGTAGCGGTACATGCCCGTAAGCGAAAAGCCGAACCACTTAAACTTCTGCGCAGCGAAGGTACCCACATCAACTGCGCGTGCGGCTTCGGCATTCACCATTACATCATATATAGGCTTTTCGGTAGGCTTACGGGTAATAAAGTTTACCACGCCCGCTATAGCATCGCCACCGTATAGGGTTGATGAAGGTCCTTTGATGATTTCTACTTGTACTATATCCAAAGGTGGAATTTGGGTAACGCCTATTACATTGCTAAAGCCACCGAACAACGGAAAACCGTCCTTTAGCACCTGCGCGTACCTGCCGCGCAAACCTTGCAAGCGTATGCTCATGGTACCTGCGGTAGCGCTTGTACGCTGTACTTGTACGCCTGCCTGCTCGCGCACCACGTGCGATACATCGCTAGGTTTATCGTGCGATCGTTCCTCCACTTCTTCCTCCGTTATTACCTCGAAGCGTGTAGGCAGTTCAGTGTTGCGCTTGTCGTTCCGGGTGGTAACTATCACTACTTCGTCCAACTCTTCTTCTTGCTCTTCCAGCTTTACTTCAATCTTGGCTTGCCCTTTTGCTAGCTTAACTTTTTTACGGTAGTACCCTAGGTAAGATACTATGATGTGTTCGGCAGTATCGGGTACTGAAAACAAAACGGCCACACCGTTACTATCGGTGTAGCCTGTTATGTTAGTTCTCTCAATGTTTACAGTTGCCCCCTCTATTGCCTCGCCTTCGTCCTTACTTCCTACCTGTACTGTAATGTTTGTTTGGGCCAATGCAGAAGCAGACACCAACATTAAACATATGTACAGTAGTTTTCTCAAGCGGGCTATGGGGTTAATCTGCGCTTGGCAATATAGCTATTACTTCTGCTTATCAAGCACCAGCGTTACGTTGAAGTTTACATCGTCGTATATAAACTTATCAGCCGCAGCACCTAGTATACTTTTGCTGTTGTACTTCACATCCCATTTAGTACGGTCTATAGTTATATCAGCAGTGGCAGTATAGCCAGTTGCACTCTTCACAAACTTTACAGGGAAAGTAATTTCATTGGTTATACCTTTTATCATTAGGTCGGCAGTAGCAGTATAAGTGCCGTTCGTGTTCTTAGTAAACTTCTTAACAGTAATAACAGCTGTAGAGTGCTTCGCTGTGCTAAAAAAGTCCTCACTCTTTAAGTGGTTCACCAGTTTTGCATTCTGTTCGGCATCTTTAATGTCGGTAACGGTAATGGTGGTCATATCAATTACAAACTCGGCGCGCAGCGGTGTTTCGCCACTCATCTTAAGCTTACCGTGTTTTACATTTACATTTCCTTCGTGCTCGCCTGTGGTCTTCTTAGCCTTCCAGTGTAGCTTGCTAGCTGCACCATTTACTAAGTACGAATCTTCAGCAGCTTGAAAAGAAAATAAAGCTGTTGTAAGTATTAAAGCAAAAATCGCTTTCATTGGTTTCATATGTTGTTGGTTTTATTTCTAAGATTATAATTAACACAAAAAGGTTGTTCTACAAAGTGGTGCTACCTGCGCCTTCGCGCACCACTACAGGCTCGCTGCCTGTGTAGTCTATTATGGTACTAGCTACAGTTCCACCCGGGCCACCGTCTATTACTATATCTACTAGGTCTTCGTATGCCTCATATATCTCCTCGGGCTCGCACATATATTCCAGCACGGTGTCATCTATTTTTATAGAGGCTGATAGTATAGGCGCACCTAGCGCATCTACAATAGCGCGGGCTATGTTGTTATCGGGTACACGTATACCTACCGTCTTCTTATTATAGCCGTATATCTTACTTAGGTGCTGGTTGCCGTTCAATATAAAGGTGTAAGGCCCTGGCAGGTTGCGCTTCATCATTTTATATACTGGCGTAGGCACATTGGTAGTAAAGTCCGTTATGTGGCTAAGGTCGTAGCATACTATCGAAAAATTTGCCTTGTTGGGTTTTATATCCTTTAGCTTGCACACTTTCTCGTATGCCTCTCGGTGCGTAAGGTCGCAGCCTAGGGTATATACCGTATCGGTTGGGTAAATAATTACCCCGCCTTTTTTAAGACAATTTACCACTTGTGCCAGCAAGCGGTCATCAATATTATCCGGATTAATTCGCAACAGCATTTATAGCTCCTTATATTTTGTTGCCTTCGTAGTTGCTCAATCGCTCGCGCAAGTAGTCGGGCATGGGTACGCTCTTATTCGTCTGGTAGTCGAACAATACCATAGTAGTGCTGCCGGTGGTGGTTAGTTGCTCCTCTCCTTTCACTATGCTGGTAATAATGTACGACACCTCAAAACTCTTGTTCCCAAGCTTGCTGGTCCTTACATACACGTAGGTATCGTTCGGAAACACCACTGGGCGCAAATAGTCGACATGAGCATTAGCTAAAATCGCGCCAATCTCTTTCCAGTTCCATTGGCACGCTTCGTGGAAATAATATACACGCGCCTGCTCGAAATAGGTTAGGTACACGGCGTTGTTTACGTGGCGCATCTCGTCCATATCGCTCCAGCGTATATCCAGCTTCATTTTAAAGCGGAATTGTTTCTTTAGTTCTTCTAGTTCCATAGTTACCTTTTGCCACAGATTCGCAGATTAAAAACAAACACAAACAATCTGTGTTATCTGTGGTTAAACATTGTATTTAAGACGAAATTAGCCCGAAAAGCCACATCACAAAAACCCTATTATCTTTGCTGCACAAAAACAAGGCTATGGTATTCTTCCCTCTATCGGTATTAGCATTAGCAGCAGGCGTGTATCTACTTATGAAGGCTAAGCGCGAATTTCTTGGCAGCGCTTTCGAGGTATTGGCTTGGCTGGTAATAGCATTAAGCTTAGTGGCTATAGGCTTTGGCGGCTTTAAGGCTGTTTGCCATCGTGGCGATAAATGTGGCAAAGGCCAACATTGCAACATTGAAAAACGTGTAATTATCAAAAAGGATGGCGAGGCTGCCTGCCCACACGCGGGTGCCGGCGCTACTTGCCACATGGTAGGCGATAGCGTAGTAATGGATGAAGCTACCTGCGCAGGCATAATGGGTAAAGAAGGTTGTGCTGCCATGATGAAGGAGCGCGGCCAATGCATAATGAGCAAGGAAGAATGTACCAAAGCCTGCAACAATGCCGGCAAAGAGTGCTGCATGAAGGACAAAGCAGGTGCTACCTGCCCGAACACAGGCACTAAAGAATGCTGTAAGAAAGCAAACTAACAAACGACAAAGGATAAATGGGCTTTGTTATTTAGAGCCTATAAAGTGATATAAGAAGAATGAATACAATGACGGATTTTGAAATTTACCTGCGACCAACGCAGTTTATTGATAGCGAGAGCCCAGAAGTAATAGCTTACGCGAAAAAGCATACCGATCCAAACAAAAGCACTAAGCAACAGGCTAAAGACCTGTACTATGCCGTACGCGATGATATAATGTACGACCCTTACCACTTGGTGCTTGACCCGACCGTAATATCAGCTTCGGAAACATTGAAGCGCGGTAGCGGTTACTGTATCGAAAAGTCGCTGCTATTGGCGGCAGCGGGTAGGGCATTGGGCATACCATCGCGCCTTGGTTTTAGCATAGTGCAGAACCACCTTAGCACCAAGAAGTTTACCGACATGCTACGCACCGATAAGTTCGTGTTTCACGGGTATAACGAATTTTGGCTAGATAACCGCTGGGTAAAGTGTACGCCTGCCTTCAACAAGTCGCTGTGCGATAAATTCAGCGTAGCGGCCTTGGAGTTCGACGGCGAAACCGATTCGATATTCCACGAATATGCCCACGGACAGAAATACATGGAGTACCTACACGAATACGGCCAGTTCGACGACTTTCCGTACGACCTATTTGTAGCAGAACTAAAGGTACACTACCCACACCTGTTCGAGCAAAACAGCAATAGCTTGGCTAGTTGGGTAACGAATTAAAAATACAATGCAAAAGCCCGTGAATAAACGCACGGGCTTTTTTATGCACTTTAGGTTCAAATTCCTCACTAAATATTCCCTTCCATACACTATTTTCGCGCTGCTTTTTCAAACCAGCAAAAACAATGACACAAGCAACAGCCGCTATGAACCAACTTTCAGACCGTATTAACAACATGCAGGAGTCGGCCACTATTAAAATGGCCAAAATGAGCCGCGAGCTAAAAGCACAAGGTAAAGATATCATCGACCTTAGCCTTGGCGAGCCGGATTTCGACACACCGCAACACATAAAGGACGCTGCAAAGGAGGCCATAGATAAGGGTTTTACCAAGTACACTCCAGTACCAGGTTACCCAGAGCTGCGCAAGGCCATAGTTACTAAGCTTAAGCGCGATAACAATCTTGATTACACTATCGACGAGATAGTAGTATCGACAGGTGCTAAGCAAAGCATAGCCAATGTGGTAATGGCACTTATAAACCCTGGCGACGAGGTATTGCTACCTGCGCCGTACTGGGTAAGCTACGCTGCCATAGCTGAACTAGCCGAGGGAAAGTGTGTTGAAATACCTACTGGTATAGAATCGAACTTTAAGGTAACTGCCGAGCAGTTGGAAAAGCACATTACCGAAAACACCAAGATGATCATCTTCTCATCGCCATGTAACCCTACTGGTTCGGTGTACAGCCGCGAGGAACTAGCTGCCATAGCTAAAGTGGTAGCCAAGCACCCTAACCTATACGTACTGTGCGACGAGATATACGAATACATAAACTTTACTGGCGAAAAACACACCAGCCTAGCTGAGTTTGCCGAAGTAAAAGAGCAAGTAATAACCGTGAACGGCTTTAGCAAGGGCTTTGCTATGACGGGCTGGAGGCTTGGCTACATAGGCGCACCAAAGTGGATAGCTAGCGCCTGCGATAAAATGCAAGGACAAATAACTTCGGGTACTTGCAGTATAGCACAAAAGGCGGGCGAAGCAGCGCTATTGACTAGCCTACAGCCTACCTTTGATATGGTAACCGAGTTTAAAAAGCGCCGCGACCTAGTGTACGGTTTGCTTACTGAAATACCAGGCCTGAAGGTAAACCTACCTGATGGCGCGTTCTACTTCTTCTTCGATGTAAGCGCATACTTCGGTAAATCATTCAATGGTAAGGCTATGAATACGCCAGAAGATTTGTCGTTGTTTCTATTGGCAGAAGGCAATTTGGCTTGCGTAAGCGGCGAGGCTTTCGGCGATAAGAATTGCTTGCGTATATCATACGCTACCAGCGAGGCTAAATTGACCGAAGCCTGTAAGCGCATGAAAGAAGCATTGGCTAAACTTGCTTAATACTTTCTTAACCACATTCTCAACCTAACATATTATCTTTAGTAGATGGCAGAAAAAATAAACTTCAACAACCTAAACGTACTCATAGTAGGCGATGTAATGGTTGACCACTATTTGTTTGGCGAAGTAAACCGTATTTCGCCCGAGGCACCGGTTCCGGTTGTTGAAGTTTTAAGCCGCGAAAGCAGGCTGGGCGGCGCAGCCAACGTAGCGCTTAACATTAGCGAACTGGGCGGCAACCCGTTTCTACTTACCATGATAGGCAAAGATGCCGTAGGCGAACAGCTAATAGATATGCTGGAAGCCAAAAAGATAAACACCGACCACGTACTACAACATAAGGAGCGCACCACTACACGCAAAACCCGCATTTTCGATGAGGATAAGCAAGTAGTACGCTTTGATGAGGAAGACGTGGAAGACCTTGAGAAAGCGCAAGAAACCAGCATTACCAATGAGTTTAAGCGCATCCTTTCTCATAACAAGATACACATCATCATCCTTCAAGATTACAATAAAGGCTTGTTGACCAAATCGTTCATAAAGCAGATACTGTTGCTAGCTACCAAGAACGAAATACCAGTAGCTGTTGACCCTAAGGAGCGCAACTTCCTAGAATATCAAAACGTGGACCTTTTCAAGCCAAACCTTCGCGAGTTTAGCGAGGCCATAGGCTACCGAATCAATGCCAAAAGCATAGATAGCCTACGCAGCGGTGCAGAAGAACTACGCCGCAAAAACCGTTTCAAAAACTTGATGATTACCTTGGGTGCCAATGGTATATTCTGCTTTACCAAAACAGGCGAATCGTTTATAGTACCTGCACGCAGCATAAAAGCTGCCGATGTATCGGGCGCAGGCGATACTGTAATAAGTATAGCCGCCTTGGCATTTGTACAGCAGCAAAATCTAAAAGCTATAGCACAGCTAGCCAACAAGGGCGCTGCAGCAGTATGCAAAAAGATAGGTGTATCGCCAGTTACTTTAAAGGAGCTGAAGTAATAATTCCTATTTCAGCTCGGTGCGCACATAGCGCGCTACACCTTTTACATCCATTAATCTGTGGGTTATTTCACCTTTTGTATTAATCAATACAAAGGTTGGGGTACTTTGCACAAAGTACTCTTCTACGCCACTGGTGGTTTGCATAGCTAGTACATTTTTCCACTTCAAATCCTTCTCTATTATAAGGCTTTCCCAATCGTTCTGGTTATTATCGAACGATACACCGAAAACTTCAAACCCCTTCGTTTTATACATATCATGTAGCTCCTTTACCTTCGGTATCGCCTCGCGGCAGTGGCTACAGTGGCTTTCCCATATCATCAATAGCGTAAGCTTGTTTTCGGCTGCGGTCTGCTTAAGCGAGGCTAAGGTTTTACCGTCTTCCACTATCTTTATATCTACAGCAGGCTGACCAGGCATTACCTTGGCCAGCATTCTTGTTTTTACTTTTAGCACGGGTAGCGCTAGGGTATCAGCACTTGCCTTAAACCACGTCAAATATGCCTGCATCATAGGCTCGTCCTTATCTTCCATTATATCATTGAACAATGAAAGCGCCAAGGACTTATATACATAAGGGTTCGCCTCAGCCTTCTTCATTATTCCTGCTACAAATTGCTGCCTTACCCTAGCACCTGTATCTATTACAGCACGCGTATAAAAGCTAACAAGGTTAGATAGAAGGGGGTTGGCAACCATTGAAGAGTCGGCAAACTTTACATTATCGAAAAAATACAGCCTAAGGCTGGCAAGGGCACCTAGCTTCTTATCCGTCTTCATTTTGCGCATCTGCGCTATTACATCGGCTACATAAGTACCCTTAAACTTGTATTGAAAAGCATTTAGCTCCGAGTTGTATTCCTCAATGTAGTTCATCAACTCAGGGCTATCGGCCTTTACATTCTGAAACAACCCTCTGTCAAATTCTTTCATAAGGGTTTCCAACTCATTATAGGCTTGGTTTTCGGGCGAGTTTTCTATGGTACCTTTAGTAAGCACACCGTTCTCGGTAGTTATACTTATGCGGGTATCTTTCTCGCTGGGTACGTATATGAAACTGAAAAAACTACGCCCCACGTTCAACCCACAGCTTACAGGAAAATTAGAGGGCACATCTACTTTAAAATCGCCATAAGTACCTACGTATATCGTATCTGTTTTAGTAGGATTGACATAAGTACGCAACAACAGTATAGCAGGGGCAGCCCCCGAAATAGGCGTTATTTGCCCCTTTATAACACCCGCCTGCGCAGTAGCACACAGCATTATGGCAATAAGGAATACACCTATGTATTTGTTCAACTTTGCTATCATGCTACCAAAGGTGCAAACATTGCGCCGAATGTTCAAACCAAAAAATGCCAAAGAAGGGAGGATGGTAAATAATTATTAGGCGCGGTACTATTGCGCCTAGCGCATACTGTTGCGCACCACGTGCCTTTAGGTTTGCATTGATATTACCCAGCCTTATTTTATTGTATTTCCATTAAGCTGTAAATTGTAGAAAGG
>JAFDYM010000380.1 GCA_018267435.1 Bacteroidota bacterium
CATCCAAATTTCCATCCTTATGCTGTACCAAGTCAACTATCAAGGTCTTTACCTTTTCTATTACTCGGCTGCGTTTATCATCTATCAACGCAAAGCCATATTGTTGTAGAGAAACATCCAATTTCGCCAACTGTTCTTTGCCAAGCTCCTCGCTTATTTCTACCTCACCCAATTCTACCTCGACAGGGTGCAGGCCATGCTTTATCAGCTCGTCCTTCACCACCATTTTGCAGCGGCTGCACACCATGGTTTTAATAAACAGTTTCATGTTATAGAATTAGCAATCCGTTTTCGCGCAGCAGCTTCATGGCTTTCGTCTGCATAAAAGTATCGAAGTCCTTTAAGCCCATGGCCTCATAGCTTTTCTTCCACTCGCCATATTGCAAGGGTGCATGCGCGCCTATCATCATCTTCTGCATATTCGCCATTATCCAGTCAGCTTCTTCAGCCTTTAATACCAGTTGCCAATCCTTCTGCTTGCCATAAAATTCAAGCGCGCACATGTGCACACTATCCTTGCCCTTCTTCGCTTCAAAGAATTCAAAATCGGGCATACCACCTAGCCATACCACAGTAGCGTTCTCGCGTATTGGCGTGGTATCTTTTTCAGTAAGGCACTTATATATATAGTTCGGCGGAATGCTGGTAACTGGCACTTTGGTATCGAACCATTCCGACAAACGCATATCTATACCCGCACCGTTCATGTAGTTGAATAGCGACTTGCGCAAGCCCTCACCAAACAAATCATGGTTAGCACCCAGTGGGTCTTCGTGATACAAATCATTATCGGCAAAGCCGCCAAAATCTGGCCCTGCATGTTGCACTTGATATGCTGCAGGGTTCAAGCCAACAGGGCTGTGCGCTGTCATGGCAAAGCGGTGCCAAAAGCCCGATTGCAATGCATCGTTCTCAAATAGCTGTCGCACCATCTCCAATGCGTCTACTGTTTCCTGTGCAGTCTGCGTAGGGAAGCCATACATCAAATATGCGTGCGCCATAATGCCTGCCTTAGTAAAGGCATTAGCCACGCGCGCTACCTGCGCTACCGTTACGCCCTTCTTCATCAGCTTCAGCAATCTATCCGAAGCCACCTCTAAACCACCCGCAACTGCTATGCAGCCCGAAGCTTTTAGCAGGCGTGCTAAATCATCGGTAAAGAATTTCTCGAAGCGGATATTCGTCCACCACACTATCGTAATTTTGCGGCGGATGATTTCTAAAGCCAGTTCGCGCATCAATTGCGGCGGTGCTGCTTCATCTACAAAGTGGAAACCGTTTTGGTTGGTTTGCTTTATAATCTCCTCTATCCTATCGCATAGTATGCTTGCCGACACAGGCTCGTAATTCTTAATGTAGTCTAACGATATATCGCAGAAAGAACACTTGCCCCAATAGCAGCCGTGCGCTAAGGTCAACTTATTCCATCTACCATCGCTCCACAAGCGATGCATGGGGTTGGTTACTTCTATTACCGATATATAATCATGCAACAATAAATCGCTATAGTCAGGCGTTCCCACCTCGCGCTGTGCCACATCTTTTTCTTTGGCAAGATTATGATAGACCACCTCACCATTTACCAACGAGTAAGTACGCTTCAATTCCGTTAGTTCGCGCTTACCATCCAAGTGCTCCAGCAAACACCTTATCGGTGCTTCGCCATCATCTAAGGTTATATAATCTATGAATTGAAACACGCGCGCATCTTTCAATCTGCGCAACTCAGTATTAGGATAGCCGCCCCCCATTACTACTTTAATGTGCGGGTACTTTTCCTTTACCAACTGTCCGCACTTAAATGCGCCGAATAGATTGCCTGGAAATGGCACCGATAGACAAACAGCAGTAGGTTGTTCGGCTTCTATCTTCTCCACCAACAATTCATGCAGTATATCTGTCACTATAGAATTTGCAGCCAATACTTCTTCTTCCATTTCATCGAAGTGAGTTGCAGCGCGGCCGAGCCTTTCGGCATATCGACTAAATCCAAAATGCGGGTCGATAGTTTCAGCTATCAAGTCGCCGAGGTCTTCCAAATAAAGCGTAGCCAAATGCCTTGCCCTATCTTGTATGCCCATATTGCCGAAAGCATAATCCAAGTCATCCGTCTGCTGAAAGCGCGAGGCCTCGGGCAGATAGGTTCTGCCACATATTGCGTGCGCCAACGTGGGGTTCTTGTTTTGTAGAAACAACATCACCGCGTCTATGGTCTGTATATATTCCTCGCGCAAACTATATATGCGATAAGCATTCTCCTGCAACTCCATGTCCAAATCATCGAACTGAGCGAACATGCGCTTTAAGCCCTGCGATGAGAACAAACGCAGTATTACCTCTATACCCAAATCAGCCTGAAATGAAGCTACGCCTAAAGTATTCAAATAACCCTTGAGGTACGCCGTAGCAGGGTATGGCGTATTCAGTTGCGTAAAAGGCGGCGTAATCAGTAAAAGCTTCTGGCTCAAAACAGGAAAATTGAAATGCAAATATAGCCCGTTATGCGTTAACCGCTAACCATGCCAATAGTCCAGTGCTTTGGCGCAGTACAACTTCATCTATATCGAAGCTTGGCGTGTGCAAGCCTTTAGTAGTTCCCTTAGCATCGTTACCCGTACCAAGGCGGTAAAAACAGGCAGGCACATGGTGGGTGTAGTAAGCAAAGTCCTCGCTGCCCATACGTATAGGCATGTCTACCACTTGCGCATCGCCCATGTATTGCCGGGCAGATGTTTTAGCAGCATTCGTGGCATCAATATCGTTCACCAATCCAGGGTA
>JAFDYM010000381.1 GCA_018267435.1 Bacteroidota bacterium
AGGCCAGAAGTGCTCGGCAGCTAGCCGCGCCTACATACCTGCTAGCTTATGGGAGAAAGTGAAAGGCTTTGTACTAGAAGATTTGAAGACATTCAAGATGGGGCCGACTGAAGATTTCGGCAACTTTATAAACGCCGTTATCAACGAGCGCTCGTTCGATAAATTGGCGAAGTACATAGATGCTGCCAAGAACGATGCCGATGCGGAGATAGTAGCAGGCGGTGGATACGATAAGAGCAAAGGCTACTTTGTAGAGCCTACCATTATTAAAGCCAACAAGCCTAACTACGTAACCATGTGCGAGGAGCTTTTCGGCCCAGTGTTAACGGTATATGTGTACGATGATGCTAAGTTTGAAGAGACCTTGCACATAGTAGATACAACATCACCGTATGCGTTAACTGGTTCTATCATCAGCCAAGATAGATATGCGATAGACCTTGCAACTAAGAAGCTAAGCAACAGCGCGGGCAACTTCTACATAAACGATAAACCTACCGGTGCGGTGGTTGGTCAGCAGCCATTTGGCGGTGCGCGCGGCAGCGGTACTAACGATAAAGCCGGCAGCATGATAAACCTATTGCGCTGGGCTAGCCCACGTACTATTAAGGAAACCTTTGTACCGCCTGTAGATTATAGGTATCCGTTTTTGGATGCTGAGAAGTAAGCGTGGTTTGCCACAGACTAACAGATTAAATACAAAATGAAATAGAAGGCTACGAGCAATCGTAGCCTTTTTGTTTTTTGCGTTTAATCTGGGGCTAAAGATTTCTAAAACCTAATCTCGCTGAAAGGTATAGTATGCGTTATTTTGGTTTCGCCTTTCGTATCGCGGATGCTCATGGTTAGATTATTCTTCTTCCAATCAATATCTATAAAGCCATAGTTGGCGTTCATGTAGGCGCCGTGTATGCGGTTCTTGTTATCGCCTGCGCAGCTATGGCCGTGGGTAAGTCCTGATGATGTAAGGTCGTAGATAGGATATAAGCTTAGGTCTTTACGCTCTAGTCTGCTCATTTCGGCATAGTGAAGGTCGCCCGAAATAAATACTACTCCGTTGGCTTTTGTTTTGGCTATTAGCTGCATCATACGCTCGCGCTCATAAGGCAGATTGGCCCAGGCTTCCCAGCCGTTAAAGTCAACCAAAAACTGGGTGCTGCTACCTATTATGCGCAGGTCGGCAGGTTTAAGTAGTTCCTGTTCTAACCACTTCCATTGCTCGTCGCCCAGCATTTGTTTGGTTGAATCCTTACATGGTTCATACTCGCCGAAGCAGTCTTCATCTTTACCTGCTACACACAGCTTATCGCGGAAGGTGCGTAGGTCGGGCAGAATGATTTGTATACGCTTGCCGTTTTGCTCCAGCATATACGATGTATAAATCCCTTCATGCTTGCGGCGTTCGCTATTGGCAGGCTCGTTGAAGAAGTTGAGGAATATCTCTTTGCTTTCTTTCTTCTTTGGGTACTCTTTGCCAGCATCGTTGGCGCCATAGTCGTGATCATCCCAAGTGGCTATCACGGGGCAGTCTTTTTTGAAGTTTTGGTAGGTAGGCTTGCTGCCGAACAGGTCGTACTTGCGTTGCAACTCCTTCATGTCCTTGGTATCGCCGTATATGTTATCGCCCAGCAGTATAAATAGCTCGGGCTTATCCTTGCTTATGGTTTCCCATATCAGTTGTGGATTATCTTGGCTATTACACGAGCCGAAACCTATGCGCGATATAAGTTTAGTGGTATCAAGGCTTTGCTGTGCGGTACAGGTAGCAGCAGCAAATAGCAAGGCAAGCGTTAAGCGCATGGTGGGTGTGTTTTGTACAAATATACATGGCTAGTGTTGGGCAAAGGTTAAGTATTGCATGCTTCAATAACAGGCATCCCTAAAATACTCCCCACTTTCTTTTATTGGCTTTAGTGGTAGGTTGTTTCCCTGCCATTGGCTACCGAACACGCAGCTCGATAAATTTCGTACACAAGTTTCATTTAAGTAGGCGTCCATGCTTAAGGTGTCAATCACGGTTATCTTTCCAGTCTTTACTTTCTTTTCGCCGTTGTTGGTAGTATAAGTAAGTATAAATGTATAAGAACCTGAAGGTGCCATACCGCTCCCAATCTGTCCATTCCAATTTTCGATTCCGTACGTGCTTTTAGTAAAAATGGCATCACCTTTATCCGCAAATATCTGCAAATCATAATCTGCAATTCCTTCAGTTATTACTATCAGGCGGTCATTTACCCCGTCGCTGGATGGTGTAAATGCATTTGGCATAAATAGATAGCCGCCTTCGAAAGTTTCGTAAGTATAACCTTCTGTGCATGATATGGTGTAGTTTTCTTTTTTACAGCTGCTAAAGCTAATAACAGCCAAAAGAATAATTGCGTAAATTGCGGTAGTGTGTTTCATGTGTTAATGATGTATTAATTGTATAAAAAGTTGCTTTTGTATGAATTTGAACGGCAAAATAGTTTGGCTTACAGGAGCCTCATCCGGTATAGGCGAGGCACTTGTAAAGGCATTGGCTAAAGAGGGGGCTAAACTGGTGTTATCTGCCCGCAGGGAACAAGAACTAATGGCTGTAGCTGACAACGCACAACTAACCACTGGTAACTATTTAATTCTTCCGCTCGACCTTGCTGACCAAAGCAATTTTGAAGCCAAGAAGAACGAGGTAATTGCCAAGTTCGGTAGGATAGATGTAGTCATCAACAATGGCGGTATCAGTCAGCGCTCGCTGGCTAAGGATACTAGCTTAGATGCGGATAGGAAACTAATGGAGGTAAACTACTTCGGCACCGTGGGCTTAAGCAAGGTAGTGCTGCCGCACATGATTGCGCAAAAGGACGGTATGCTGGTATCTATCAGCAGTGCCGTGGGCAAATTTGGCTCGCCTTGGCGCAGTGGCTATAGTGCTAGTAAGCACGCCCTACATGGCTTTTTCGATAGCCTACGTGCAGAGGTGTATAACGATAATGTGCGCGCCCTGATAGTATGCCCAGGCTTTATACAAACCAACGTAAGCAAGAACGCTTTAACTGGAACAGGGGAGAAGCTAGGCACTATGGATACCGCTACTGAAAACGGACTAACTGCCGATGACTGTGCGAACCAAATTGTGGCTGCTATAAAGGCCGAGAAAGAAGAGGTAGTAATAGGCGGCGCCAAAGAGAAATTCGGTGTGTTTATGAAGCGCCACTTCCCGGCCATATTCTCAAATATGATACGCAAAATGGCAGTGAGGTAAAGCTTCTACTCTGTAAACTTATAACCCACACCGCGTACCGAGTGGAAGTGCTGAGGGCTGGTTGGGTCCTTCTCAAAGTATTTGCGGAACGACATTACAAAGTTATCGATAGTACGCGTGGTAGGGTATACATCGTAGCCCCATACAAAACGCAGTATATCGTGCCTACTTACAACAGTATCCTTCTTGCTTATCAATAGCTTTAATAGCGCAATCTCTTTTTTTGTAAGTAATATGTCGGGGTTGTTTACACCCTTGGCCTTAAAGGTTACAAAGTTCACCTCGTTCTCGCCAAACTTGGCAGTATCGGCTGCAGGCGCATCTTCTTTTTTACCCCGTTCGCTATGCCTTACCAGCACCCTAACGCGCAGCAATAGTTCCTCTAGGTTAAAGGGCTTGGTTAGGTAGTCATCAGCACCTAGTTTTAACCCATGTACCTTATCCTGGCCGCTATCTTTGGCGGTAAGAAACAATACCGGGGTTTCGGTATCGTTTAGGCGTATTTTTTCGCATATAGTAAAGCCATCAACTTCAGGTAGCATTACATCCAGTATAAATAGGTTAAAGCGCCTGTCGCCCACCTTGCGTAGTGCCTTGGTTCCTGTTTCAGCCACCTCCACTTCATAACCCTCCAGCTCCAAGTTCATTTTAATAACTTCTCTAAGGTTTTCTTCGTCTTCTACTAGTAGTATTCTTTGGCTGCTCATACACGCTGCATTTGTGGGTTAATCAATTGGTTTCGCACTATAATAATAAGGTATATTACTAATCTGAAAGTCATGGAATTGTAAAAAATACTTACACATCTAGTGGCATGGGTAAATGCAAGGTAAATACACTGCCTACAGGCTTATTATCGGTTACAGTTATAGTGCCTTTGTATATCTCTACAAAGCGTTTTACTATAAATAAACCCAAGCCGGTGCCTTTGGTTTTACGGGTGTCCTCGTTTCCTATTCTATAAAATTTATCGAACACTTTACGTTTTTCCTCATCGGGAATGCCTATACCATTATCGGCTACACTTAGCTCTACGTATTGGTTATTCGTTTTCAAGCTTACATTTATAGCGGTTTGCTCGTCGCTATATTTTATGGCATTTTCCACTAGGTTGTTTACCGCACTTACATAGCCCATACTATCTATGTGCAGGTATATATCGGGCTGTATTTGCGCACTTACTTTTATGCCTTTTTTATTGGTGCTAAAGCGTTCTACTAAGTGCTGTGTAAGCTCCGATAGGTTTATGTCGTCTTCGGCAAAGCCATGTTGACTTTGTTCAATTTTAGCAGCAAACAATATATTGTCAACCAGGTTCTCTAACCTATCTAAATCTACCAACGAATTGTTTATCAGCTTTTCCGATTGCTCTTGTTCCAGCTTGCGCTTAAGCATGGTTTGTAGCGATATCTTTATGGTAGATAATGGCGATTTTAGTTCATGGGTAATAGAATGAAGGAAGTTGCGTTGCTGGTTAGCCAGTTCCAACTCTTTTTTAAATACCCGCCTTACCAATACAAAGCCCACCAGCATAAGTGCCAGAAACACGCTGCCCTCTAAAAATATCATTAGCTTTTGCCTTTGGTACTTGCTATGTAGCAGTGCATACTCATCGGTCAATACATATTTTTCGCGTGGGTTGGTTTGCTTAAAGCGTACTTCGTTCAGCTCTATTTTTTCGGTAAATGCAGTTTCGTTTTTGGCATATAGCAAGTAGCCCCACCATATACTGAATATCATTACATAAGCAAAAACAAGATAAAACACCTTAAAGGGGTCGGTA
>JAFDYM010000382.1 GCA_018267435.1 Bacteroidota bacterium
AATTAATAGTTTATACAAATAAAATAAAATAAACCCCGCAAAGCTTGCGCCCTACGGGGTTGTTCCATCATTATTAATGTCTTTTATTGCGTGAACATCTTGCCACTTGTACAAGGTTTATATTACTTACGCACGCGGTCAATGCTACTTACGCATATCCTTCCTTTCCTTGCTCTTAGCAGGCTTAGCCGGACCAACCTTTGTAACCACGCGCTTGCGGTTGCGGTAGGCGTTGTGTAGGCTTTCCTCATTCGCTTCCTCCAGTTCGTGCCCTTGGTCTTGCTTGGTTACTTGGTAATCTGGTGGCAAAGCAGGGTCTTTTTTCTTCACATCATCCTTTTTCATAACAATCGGTTTTATGCTAGTAGTATAAAAAGATTGTGCCGTGGCATTTAGAGAATTAGGGAAATTGGAAGATTAAGAGAATAGAGGATGACTATTATGCTCCTTTCTTGGCCCATGAATTAATTCATGGGCTACGGATGGGGTGTCAATAGACCAAAGTTTAGTCATGAGCATTATAAACTACTTCTAGCGCATAAGATAATCTCAATAGCCCACGATTTAAATCGTGGGCTATTGAGATGCCAAATAAACCTATTGGACTAAAGTCCAGTTTAGCTCAAAAAAATTTGTAACCGTCAGCTAAAGCAGACGGCAATTAAATAGCAAATAAACTGTCCACAGTACGTAGGCGCGTGGCAGACTACAGTAAGTCTACAGCGCAATAGCACCGCCCCAAATAAAACTTCTAATGATGTCCGCAGCAATCATCGTGGCAATGGCCGGCCTTGTTGCCGCCGGCTAAGGTAAAGGCAGGTGCAGGTTTAGGCATGGGCTTGTCGCTCTCAAAGCTCATAAGGCGCAGACTGATAAGGATAACCACCAAGGTAACACCTACATCGGCAGCTATGGCGAACACCAAATGGCTGTAGCCGAAGAAAGCCAGCGTAATGAATATGAGCTTGACTGCAATGGCGGCAATGGTATTGAACTTGATGGTGGCTACCGTTTTGCGGCTAAGGCGAATGAGGAACGGGATGAGGGATAGCTTGTCGTTCATCAAGGCTATGTTGGCAGTCTCTATAGCGGTATCGCTGCCGGCTGCGCCCATGGCTATGCTTACGTTGGCCTTGGCCAAGGCGGGTGCATCGTTAACGCCATCGCCTACCATGGCTACTGCGCCGTACTTGGCTTGTAGGGCTGTTATCTGCGCGGACTTATCTTCGGGCAGCAAGCCGCCGTGTATCTCGGTTACCCCTACCTTCTCTCCCACTGCCTTGGCCGATACCTCACTATCGCCAGTAAGCATGATAGGCTGTATGCCCAAGGCTTTCAGTTCTGCTATCGCCTTGGCGCTATCGGGCTTTACCTCATCGGTCAGGCCTATCACACCCGCCACACCTGCGCCGAAACTTACTACCACGCTCGTTTTGCCTTCGCCAGATAGCTGCTTTACTACCTGTTCGGCCTCGTCGCTTACAGGTTGGTGCTCGCGTATAAAGTTTAGCTTACCTACGTAGATGGTTTCATCTTCGCACACCAGGCACTTGGCTATGGCACCCTTACCTACTATGCTTTGAAACTTCTCCACCTCGTGTATAGTGTAGCCCTCGCGCTTGGCCTCATCTACTATAGCCTGCGCCAAGGGGTGCTCGCTGAACACCTCCGCCCCTGCCGAGCAAGCCAATAGCTCCTCGTGCGGCGTACCGTTTAATGGCAGTACATCGCTTACTATGGGGTTGCCGTAGGTAATAGTGCGGGTCTTGTCCAGGCATATTGCCTTTATCTCGCTTATAGCCTCAATAAACTTACCGCCCTTAACCAGTGCGCCCTTGGCCGATGCGTTGCCAATGGCAGCATACACCGCCACGGGCGTAGATATAACCAATGCACACGGACAGGCAATAACCAACAGCGTAATAGCCTGCTGCAGCCAAGTATTGAAATCTTGCTTGAAGAGCAGTACAGGCACCAGTACCAACAGCGTAGCCAACACCATAATGGTAGGCGTGTACACCTTGGCAAAGCGCTGTATAAACTTCTGACTCTCGCTTTTGTTAGCGCCTGCCTCAAAGGTTAGTTGGATGATTTTGCTAAAGGTAGTATCGGCAGAAAGTTTGGTGGTCTTTACCTCTATTACCCCGCTTTTGTTCAGCGTACCTGCAAACACGGTGTCGCCTTTCTCTTTGTCCTTCGGTATCGGCTCGCCGGTTATAGCGGCTTCGTCCACCACGGTTTCGCCGCTTAGCACGGTACCGTCAAGCGGTATCATATCGTGCGGCTTTACCAGAATGATAGAACCAACAGGCACTTTATCAATCGGCACTTCGGCGTTGTGCGTTTTTACAAAGGCTGTCTTGGGCGATTTAGATACCAAATCATCCAGCGCCGACTTACTGTTTTCTATGCCTATCTCCTCTAACCTTTCGCCCAATACATATAGCACTATTACCACGGCTGCCTCGGGGTATTCGCCTAAGTAGAAGGCACCGATACAGGCTATCACCATCAGCAGGTTGATGCTACCAAAGTTGAGTTTGAAGATGGACTTAACACCATTCCATACTACATCATACCCTATACCAAGAATGAAAGCGCCGAACACAATGGGCGCATACGGCATAGGTATGTGTATGCCCAATAGCGATAGCACCTCCAGACCTATTACTGCTGCTACAGCAGCCAACAGCCATACAAATTTCTTATCGTGAAAAGGAAGGTGCATATATTACCATAAAGGTAGTGCAAGAAGATGTAGCCACAAAAGGGAGCTAAACTATTTCACAGCTTTTTCAGCTTCCGCATCTTCTTCCACCTCCAGTTCCTTAGTGCGCAGGGTGGTGTTGTAGTGTATGCTGGCGTTTATTTCATAGCCTATCAATAGTATAAAGGCATTGATGTTTAGCCATATCATCAATAGCATAATAGTACCTATCGAGCCGAAGATAACGTTCAACCTGTTAAAGTTACTTACCCAATACGAAAAGCCGAACGACACCAGCAACGACATAAGCGTGGCCACCGTAGCGCCGGTGCTCATAAACTTGTACTTCTTTTTGGTAGCAGGGCCGTAGTAGTATATCATGCTTATACCAAAGAAGAACATAAGGATAACCAACACATAGCGCAGTATATCCAATAAGGTATGCGTAAAGCGGTTTTCGATACCCACCGAATCGATGATATAGTTAAATAGGTCCTGCCCTACTACTACCATGCCTAGCGAGAAGATGAACAGCAGCACCAACAAGCCCGTTATCTTAAAGGCTGTTATGCGGCTTTGGAAAGCATTGCGCTTTTGGTAGTGCTCATAGCTTTTATCGAAGGAGCTTAGTAAGGTCATAACTCCGTTACTAGTCAAGAACATAACCATAATGAATGAACCCGTCAATAAGCCTCCGCGCTTGTTATTGGCTATATCCTGTAAAAGCGGCTCCAAGAAACCCGCCACGAAATCATAAATGGTCTTGTCTGGCAATACACGGCGCAGAAAGTCCATAATGTTTACGTCCAACTCGTTTACATAAGGTATATAGGGTATCAACGATACCACAAACAACAGGGCAGGGAACAGCGCCAAAAAGAAGCTGAAGGCTATAGCCTTGCTGCGCGTGCCAAGCGAGTTGGCCTTGATTTCTGCAATAAAAAAGCGGTAAACATCAAAAACAGCAATGCCATCGAAGCCCGGCAGGGTAATGGTCTTCAACTTTATTACCACGTCTATAGTCCACGGGTAACGCTCGGCAATGTAGGCCCACAACTTTTCCATCAATTGGCGAAAGGTAGTAAAATATCGCTATTCGTAGTAAGGTTTCAATGCCTGGCACAGCAAGTCGGGCGCGTGGGTTACCTTTTTGGTGGCCATATCTATAAATATCAGCTGCGTGTTGCCCTCGTTTATCAGCTTGCCCTCTTCGTTAAATATGCGGTAGGCAAAGTCAATCAAACGGTGCGGCATATATAGTATGCTCGTCTCTATCGTCAGCAGTTCATCGTAGTAAGCAGGGCTGATGTACTTTACGTTCATGCGCGTTATGGGCATCATGGTGCCCATGCCCTCAAGCTGCTTATAGGTAAAGCCCAGCGAGCGTATCGCCTCCGAGCGTGCTTGCTCGTAATAGTAGCCGTAGTTGCCATAATACACATAGCCCATTTGGTCGGTATCGCCATAGCGCACGCGCAGTTGGTAGTTGTGTTTGAACATAAGGTAAAGGTAATTAAAAGATGATTGCTGAAAACCTTTAGCATAACGAGGCTAGCTATGTTTCAGTACATTATATCTGTTCTTTTTGCTTGATCAAAAAGAACCAAAAAATCAAGGCTGTGTTGCTTTAGGGCTAAACATCATTCCATAAGCCTAAACTGCCCGGAACTTGTATGCTGTTTGCTTCGCAAAAGCATACTTCAAACATCGTACAGTTTTACGGCTTATTACATTGATGTTCTTAACGCCAAAAGCAACAAGGCCATTTCCATAACTCGATAGTTGGCGTTTTATGCTAGCTTCTATGATTATGGGCGGTGCTGTAGCTATCCCTCCTAAAAAGGAGGGAGTGTGCGGGGCTGTGGTGGGCAGGGAGGTGTTTGTAACTCCTCACAAGTTAAGTCAATCAGATATATCATGGTAAACGATAACATCTTGTTGTTTTCGCCTGCGTTAGAATTGTATTCAATCTGGTAATCTGTGGCAAAGGGATAACACTAATGAATATTCATCTTGTCCATCTTCTTACGGTATTGGGCAGCTACGCGCATCTGCTCTTCGTAAGTTTTGCTGAAGATAGAATAGCCACTCATATCGGGGTTGGCGCAGAAGTAGATGTACTGGTGGTCCTCATGGTTCAGTACCGCATCTATCGACTTCTTCCTCGGCATACATATTTGCCCTGGGGGTAGGCCTGCATACTTATAGGTATTATACGGCGAGTCAAAATCCTTATGCACGTTGGTTACACGCTTGGCGTCAAAATCGCGCGTGCCGAACACCAATGTAGGGTCGGCCTGTAGCGGCATACCTATCTTTATTCGGTTAAGGTAAACACCTGCCACGGTAGGCAATTCTTTATCGAATATCACTTCCTTCTCGGTAATCGAAGCCAAGGTGTTTATGTCGGCAATGCTCATGTTCAGCGCATCGGCCTTGGCGCGGCGGCTAGTGTTCCAATAGCTTTCATAAGCCCCTTTCATCTTCTCCAAAAACTTCTCCATACTCACGTTCCAATAAAACTCGTAATTATCTACTATAAAGCGCGATAGTATCTTGTTGGTATCTAGTCCGTATTCCTTGGCAAAGGCAGGGTCGTTCAGTTGCGCCAACATCTTGGTACTGTCTATCTCTAGGGTCCTGCCCACCAAACCAGCAAATTCCTCTTTGGTGCGTATGTTGTACACCACCAACTTAACGGGTGTTTGCCAGCCAAACTTCAGCATGTTTACTATTTGGCGGTTGTTCATGTTTTGGGTAAACACGTAGTTGCCGCTGTTTATCTTTTTGCCGTAGTCTTTAAACTTGGCTACGGTCTCAAAGCCCCAATGGTCTTTTACTACATTGTTGTTATATAGTATTTCCAATACATCCTCGTATGTAGAGCCTGTAGGTATTTTTACTGTAACACGTTTATCGGTAATGTTGGGTGCCATCAACAAGCGCCAACCAATATAGCCGCCTATAAGTACACCTAGCAGCAATACTAGGGCTATTAATTTCTTCAGCATGTGCTAATCTAAAAATTTTGCTTTCAATTCTGGAGTGGGTATGCGGCATGCATCCATTTTGCCAAACCACTTGTACCTGTTGCGCGCTACAAAGTTATATACTGCATTGCGAATAAACACAGGTACTACAATAAATACATACAGCAATGCAGGCCAACCGCCTATGTGCTTTAGGGCGCGTAGCACCGCTGTGCTTCGTTCGTACACCTTATCATCTTCTACCAATAAAATGGTGTTGAGGTACTCGCCCTGTAGTTTGTGTTTAGCAACTATCTGCTGCCCGTAGTTAGACTGTAGCGATGCAAACTTAAGAACGTTCTTAGGGTCGTGGTCTATCAACCAGTTAACCGCGCCGTTGCACAGGTTACAAACCCCATCAAACAGTACTACGTACATTATTACCTGCTCTTTATAATCTTATGATGGTGCGTATGACCGCTAGTGGTATTCAGTATACTAAACACATACACCCCATCAGCTAGGCTGCTAATATCAAGCGTAGCGCCCACGTTGCTTTGCTGCAATACCTGTTGACCTAACAGACTATGGGCCGTTACGCTGTAGTTGGCATTGGCAGGGCCGCTTATGTTTAGGTAGCCCGTAGTAGGGTTAGGGTACACATTTAGCTTTTCGGTAGCTATTTCTTTTACACCCACGGTGCTGCTGCCATAGTAGTCGGTATCGAAAATCAGGCGTATCATAGGCGATCCTGCCGTTGATAGCGGCGAAGGTGTCCACTGGCTATTGGTGTATATAAACATGTGTGGGCGGCCAAGCGGACTGTTCAAGTCGAAACCAACTTGCAACCTGCGCGGTTCGCTTTCGTTCTGCACCCATCCTACGTATACTTTGTTCGATAGTATTATCGGAGTATCGAGACGGTAAGTGGTAAAGCCGTTTACCGAATCTACATAATGCGGACGGCGGTTGTCTATCACCTTTATAGGCTCATCTTCGTAAGTAAAGTCGTTCAGCTTTATGCTATCCCATATATTTATGTTGAAGATAAGGTCGCTAACGTTCTGCTCTACCTGTGTGTACATAAACTGTACTGCTACTAAGGTATCGGGGCGGTTAAGATTAAACTCGTAGGCAAACTTTTTAACCTGCGTACCAGTAAGGCCATAAGCTGTTTCAGCCGAGCCATCGTCGTATGCCATAATATTATCGAAACGCTGATAGTGCGTAACGGTATCGTTGGCAGGTAAGGCATCGGCAGGTAGCACGCTTACTTGGTGCAGCCATATCAAGCTATCAACTATTGCGCTTGGCAATGTGTAATCAGCCGATGGACTGGCAGGTAAAGTATAGTAAGGCCCTGCGTTAAAGGTTTGTGTTTGGTAAGTACTTAAAACCACTGGGCTAGGGTATAGCTCCTCAGCACCTTGGGTAAAGTTGGTAGCAGGTGCATTGTTGGTAGCATTCGGGTCGTTATTGCGCACCAATACGCTTAGGGTATCGGCAAGGTCGCTATTGCCAGTTAGTTGGTCGGCAGGCAATAGGGTAAAGTTCTTCAACACGGTATTGATAGGATACACCATGGCAATATCCAGTATGGCAGTATCGTTAGCGCTGCGGCTAGCACCCAGCTTTACATAGTCAATATGCCAGTGGTCAAGGTTGCCATATAGCGATGCCTTGTTGCGGAAACGGAACTGAAAGCCTGGGTGGAAGAAGTTATTTGTAAGAACTTGGGTATTGGGAACCAAAACCATAACCTGCTGAAACTGCTGCGGAGCAGGGTTGCTAGAGTTATAACCGCGCTGCACCCACATGGTACGCCATAGGCCGCTTATATCCTTAAACTCCAGTATCAACGAGTCAATCAAATCGGGCGACTCGCCATTGCCCCTGCCTTCGAAGAAGAAGCTTAGGTATACCGAATCCGATTCGCTCAATCCGCCTAGGTTTATCTCTTTCGATGTCAACCTATCGGCATCGCCGTAGGTATTGTTGTTATTGTTATTGTACGGAAAGCCCCATTCGTTCAAGCCATCTAATGTAGCTACGCCAATGGTAGGCGGTAACACGGGGTACGTTTCGTTTCTATACGCATAGTTATCGAACCACAAAGTGCCAGGCTCGCCAGTAGCAAAATACACTTTAGGTGCTACATCCAATATATCGCGTATGCCAGGCCTTGTAACCGATGCCAATATAGAGTCGGTACGCCTGCCAGTGCTATCGAAAACATAGGTAAAGTAATCGGGGTAGCGTATCAAGGTTTGAGGTGCTTGCCTAAAACAGCCCGAAAGCGATGGACCGAAGAAGGTAAAAGCTATGCCATGCTTGCTGGTATCTACCAATGAATCGACAGAATGGGTTAAGGTATCGTACCAATACACGTATGCCGAATCTAGCATAAAGGTATCGCGCGTGGTGGTTATGCCTTCTACTGCTATACAGGTACCTATTACATTGGTAAAGCTATCGGTTATGTGGTTTTCTACCCACTTATAGCTGCGTAGGGTGCCAGGCTTACTAAAGTCATCTACAAAAGGTAGACTTAGCGTATCGCTGCTTACTATGTATTGGCCGCGGTCGCTCAGGTACTTGTGGTTGGCCTTTTGCTGCTGTAGGCGGTACTGGGTAGTAGTGTTATACAGCGTAGGGTTAAAGCCCAACGGACTTAAACCATCTTCGTTCTGCGCTAGCAATACACTGGTATGCAATAATATAGAGAGAAATAAAAGGACTAATCGGTTCATAAGGTTCAGAAAAATGCTACAACTGAACGTAAAGTAAGCAAATTTATTGGCTAATGCTATCAAGCGGTAAGTCGTACAGCGATTCATCTACCCCTTCTGGCCTTTCGCGGCTCAGCCAAAGATCTATAGCCTCACCCACACGGATGGAGTTACCGCTACCAAAATCGGGAGATTGCTTATACACGTATGCAGCAGCTGTATCGGTTACATCTTCGTCTACCACTGGCGCACCCATATTTAATGAATAGCCTCTAAGCTTAAACACAGCTTCCTCGTACCTTAAGCCTATTAGATAAGGCACGCCCATACGGGTGTTGCCAAGGCCATCGCCCAGTATCAAGGTTACTACTGTGCCTTTAGGAAACTTGGTCTTTTTAGTAACGGGCTTGCCGTTTACCATCATGCCTATTACGGCATTTAAGTGTGGGTCTGGCTTGTAGATAGGTTCGCCTACTACCAAGCCATAGCTCTCCAACTGCATTTTTGCATACTTCAACGAGCTGCGACCTACTAGGTCGGGTATTTCGGTGCTTGGTGCTTTGGTAGCATTTATGGTTAGATAGATGGTTCTGCCTTGCTTTACCTTCGAGCCCGGCTTAGGGTTTTGGTCAACTATGCTCAATGGGGGCTTGCTCATGTCGTACACCGAGTCCATTATCTCCCACTCTAGGTTGTTATCGCTCAACACTGCCTGTACTTGGTCGAAACTCATACCGCGCAAATCGCGCACAGTAATGCTTTCGCCCCAGCGGGTATATTTCTTCAAACCCGATTGCACTATTAGCAATAGCACTATTACTATAGCTATGGCTACCAGAAAATTATATAACAATGCCTTGGTGAAATACTTCTTCAAACTACTGTTTCGTTTTGTGCGAAAATATAAAATACAAATTGCTTCTGTCTTCTTGCTTCGTTTACCCTCCGCCCCGCTGCGCGGCGCACCTCCCTAAAGGGAGATTAACGAAGCATTATTCACTACCCGCTTTGCGGCGCTCCCTTTAGGGAGAAGTGTTGCGCTAGCAACACGGAGGGTAGCAAAGCAAACTTATGCTGTTGCTACTTCCCTACCTTTCAAACATTCTTCTATACTCATATCGAACAACTGCTCTAAGGTATAACCAGCGGCTATGGCTTGCTGCGGCACTAGGCTGCCCTCGCTTAGGCCGGGTATACTGTTTACTTCCAGCATATAATACACGTCGCCCACTATTATATAGTCAACACGCGCCATGCCTTTAAAATCTAGCTGCTTGTATATCTGCTCGGTAGTGCGCTGTATGCGGTGTGTTAAGTCGGCGCTTATTTCGGCAGGTGTTATCTCTTGGCTATTGCCTTCGTACTTTGCTTTAAAGTCGAAAAACTCGCTCTTGCTGCGTATCTCCGTCATAGGTAGCGCTGTAACTTTGCCATGCGCCGTTATTACGCCGCAGGTTACTTCCGTACCTTTTAGGTAGGCTTCTACCAATATTTCATCATCGTACTTAAAGGCATTTTCTATGGCAGGCAATAGGTCTGCCGCATCGTTCACTTTGCTGGCGCCGTAGCTGCTGCCGTTCTTGTTCGGCTTTACAAATACGGGCAGTGCCATAGCCTGTGCCGCTGCATAATCGGCTTCTCCACGCTTTAGCAATACAGCCTCGGCGGTTTTAATGCCAAACTGCGATAGGTATTGTTTACAACGTAACTTATCGAAAGTCAATGCTGCCTGCAGCACACCGCAGCAGTTGTAAGGTATGCCTAGCAGTTCAAGGTAGCCTTGCAGTTTGCCGTCCTCGGCAGGGGTGCCGTGTATAGCTACAAACACCGCATCGAAGGTCATTTTGTGCCCTTCTATATTAAAGCTGAAGTCGTTTCGGTCTATTACCTGTTTTACGGGGTTGCCTTCGCGCTCTACCGTCCAAGTATTGCCATCTATCAGTACCTTGAACACATTATACTTTTCCTTGTTCAGGTGCTTGCACACCACGGCTGCGCTTTTAAGCGATATACCCACTTCGGCAGCCTCGCCACCAGTTATTACGGCTATGTTCTTTCTCATTGCAAGATTTATTTCCCGCAGATCCCGCAGAAACCCGCTGATTAAATACAATCAATACGGAATGAATGCGCACAGTACGGCTATTATACAACGCTAAGATGGGGCAATATGCTATGCTGTGGATAGCTTTCTTTTCAACAAGCGGAAGTAGTTTAACTTCGTGCCTTTAAATTTAGACAATGCAATTGGTAGATAATTTGGTGGCTTTGGGCGAAAGGCTGAAGACCGACCCCAACATAGAAGAATTGATGTTTCGTGCCGAAGCGAAGAACCCTTGGTTTGCCAAGGAGTTTGTTGAGTATGCTTTTAATGCCATAGCCAATGATATGCTGAAGCGCGAAGCCTTGGAGAAATGGATTAAGCGCTACCAACTGAAAGAGGTAGATAAAACAGTAGGTTTGATATTTGCGGGCAATGTGCCCATGGTAGGCTTTCACGATTTTTTGTGCTGCTACCTTAGCGGCTGCCGTATGAAGATAAAGCTGAGCAGCAAGGATGATTTGCTGTTCCCTGCCATACTGCGTATGCTGCAAGAAATAGACCCACAGCTAAAGGAGCGCGCCGAGATAGTAGAGCAGCTAAAGGACTATGAAGCCATTATTGCCACAGGCAGCGACAATACCAACCGCTACTTCGAGTACTACTTCCGCAATGTGCCTAAAATACTGCGCCGCAACCGCAACTCTGTAGCCATACTTAACGGAGAGGAAACACCTGAGCAGTTACAGGCATTGGCCGATGATATATTCCTGTACTTCGGTTTTGGCTGCCGCAACGTAAGCAAGATATATGTACCCGTGGGCTACGACTTCAACGGATTTTTTCCGCATATGGAAAAGTACAAGTGGCTACACAACCACAACAAGTACATGAACAACTACGACTACAACCGTACCGTGCTGCTACTGAACAAAACCACGCACCTAGCCAACGAATATGTAATGATAGTGGAGAGCACTGCCATAGCTTCTGCCATAGGTACGCTCAACTTTGAGTACTGGCACGATATGAACGTGGTAAACACACAGCTAAAGTTGAACAAGGAGCGCATACAATGCGTAGTAAGCGGCCAGCCCGAACTATGGGAGGCCGACAGTAGCACCTACTTCGGCGTGGCGCAGCACCCCGGCCTAAGCGACTATGCAGATGGCGTGGATACGATGGAGTTTTTGCTTTCGTTATAAAACAGAACACGGATAAAACAGATGACACTGATTGAAATGGATTAGATAAACATCTGTGCTATCCGTGTTATCCGTGTCATCTGTGTTCCTGTATTTATTTGGAGCGGTGCTATGGGACCCTGCTTGTACGTACGTGCGCTAGGCACTTAGCCTGCTAAATATCTCGCATTATTAACATTTCAACCCTATTAACTCTTAATTTCCAAACTATTAACACATCCATAACCCTCTACTAAGCCATATCATTTGTGGCATAGTACAAAAAAACTATGTTTGCCGCCCTGAAAAAATAAAGGATTGAGTTTTTATTGATTTTAATATTGACAAAAGACGAGGGTCATTTTATTTTAAGCAGCATTGAGAGACAAATGTTTTTTTAATCGAAGTATTGTATTCGTTCTAGGTTAGTTTGGTTTTACGAGGGAGTTTGGAGCCGAAACGCTCAATATGTGAATTAATGTAATAATGGGTTTTAACATTACCGCGGCAGTGCGCCCGCTTTCGAAAGCCGTAGTGCTTTTCTCTATCTTGCTTGTAAGTGCTATAGGCGCCAAGGCACAGAACATTACGGTAAACGTAGATGTGATACAGGTGGACCACAACTATAATTGTGGTAACGACGGGGGCTCGGCCAATCCTGAGCCGCGCTGGCGTGTAAGGGCAGGCTGGAACGGAGGAAACTTTGCTGGCTACCAATGCGGCTCCAATTGTTGCGGCTCAACTATAGATGGAGGTACTAGGGCATGTGGAATATGGAACCTAGCAGATTTTGACCTGATAAACATAACCAACCAAAATGCCACTACCCTAAACGTAGATATACATACCTGGGAAGATGATGACTGTGGCAGCGGATGTAATCCAGATGATGATTGCTGGACAAATGACGATGACGTAATAGATGGACCTAACAGGCGCTTGGATTATACCATCCGCAACTCTACCCCATGTACTTATAACCAAGTATGGACCAATTACAACTCAGGAAATTATCGTGTACAGGTAGATGTATATTGGTATTACGTTAGCGGCTTTAGTGCAGGCTCTATCAATGGCGCACAAACCATTTGCTCGGGTGGTAACCCAAGTTTACTAGGTAGCGCATCTAACGGTACTACGGGCAACTACATACAGTACCAGTGGCAATACCTGAATGGCAGCACCTGGACAGATATTAGCGGTGCCAATAGCTCAACGTACGACCCACCTGCCGGCCTTACGGCTACCACAAGTTACCGCCGCTTGGTAGAAGCAGTACAATCATGCAACGCATACTCTGTAGCATCGAACACAGTGGTAGTAACAGTAGCACAGCCGGGTACAGGAGGTACCGTAAACCCAGCTACGCAAACTATATGCGCCAGCGAGGGCAATGCCACTACACAGCATACCTTGGCAGGGTCGAACGGTACCATAGCACGTTGGGAATACAAAGCACCCGGGGGAGCTTGGACAAACTGGGGGGGCGGAGGCTCGACAACCTCGCCAAACATTTGTTGCTTTACTACCGTAGGTACATGGCAGGTACGCGCAGTTATTCAAAACAGCCCATGTGCAGTGGTTTATTCATCGGTAGCCGATATAAATGTAGTGGCAGATCCTAGCGTAAGCATAGTAGTTACCACAGGTTCGAGCAGCTATTGTGGTAGTGGTGCCAGTACGCTTACGGCCAATGGCAGCGGCGGTACAGGCACAGATACCTACCAATGGCAATACTACAACGGCAGCACTTGGGTAAATATAGGTGGCAATAGCGCTACCTTAGCTACAGGTACACTTACTGCCACGCGCCAGTACAGGTGTTTGTACAATACCAGCGGCACTAACTGTACGCAGGCTATATCTAACACTATAACCATTACTATAAACCCGTTGCCCAATGCAGCTATAAGCGTAAGCGAAAACAGCGGCACTACTGCCAACGATGGTACTATATGTATAGGTGCAAGCCTAAGCCTAACAGGCAGCGGTGGTAGCAGCTATACATGGAGCAACGGCCTAGGTACCAATGCCACTATAACCATAACACCTGAAAATAGCGACATCATATTCCTTACAGTATCGAACGGCGATTGCGAAACAACTATATGGCAAAATGTAATTGTAAATAGCCTGCCTACACCTACTGCGCAAGCCAGTACACCTGTGTGCGAAGGAACTACCATAAGCCTAACGGCAGATGGTGGCAGCAGCTATGCATGGAGCGGCCCAGCAGCTTATAACGGCAGCGGGGCTACACCTAACCGTGCCAATGCTACTACAGCTATGGCAGGTGTATATACCGTAACCGTTACTGATGGTAATGGCTGTACTGCAAGCGCTGTAACCAATGCCGTAAGCATAAACCCTATGCCTATACCTAGCATTAGCTACATATCGTGCCCGGGTGTAGATGGCAATACTAGCATACGCGTAACCGCTATAGGTGCCAGCGCACCATATCAATACCGCATTGCACCCGCTGCATTTGCCGCGGCCAATGCCTTTAGTGTTCCTAACGGCTCTACGGGTAATAACATAGAAGTAAGCGATGCTATAGGCTGCATCTCTGTATTAAGCTTTAGCAACCCAATGCTTACGCCTACTACTATAGCAGCTAGCGATATGGCAGCCAGCCCTTGTGGTAGCAATGCCGAAAACAGGCCTGTGTATATAGCTAACGGCACCAACCTTATAGCCATAGTAAACGACCAGGGCCAGGACCTAGGCGAGGTAAGCGGCGCTATATGGTTCCATGCTGCGCCTACCGTGTACAACGGCGATGCATTTGCCAAAACAAGTTGGACCATGCATGCCAGCAACCAGCCAAGCGGCGATGTAGAGTTGAACCTGCCGTACACTGTAGCTACTTATAACGAGCTAGTGGCTACTGCCGATGCTACCAGCAACCTGAGCGATGATATAAGCAGTATGGATGATATAGGTGCTACGCGCTACTGGGGTACCAATGAAGACAATGTGTACAACAGTACCGAAGGCAACGTGATGTACCTAAGGCAAGACCATAACGGTACTATACTAAACGGACACTATGTAGCAGTATACACACCTGGCTTTTCGGAGTACTGGCTACATGGCAGCCAAGACCTTACCGCACTACCAGTAACACTAAAAACACTTACTGCCGAAGCGATAGACAACAAATACATACAAGTAAAATGGACCACCGCGCTTGAAATAGACAATGCAGGTTTTGCACTTGAGCGTAGCCAAGATGGTATAAACTTTACCGCCATAGAATGGATAAAAGGTAACGGCAACAGCACTATAGAACATAACTATAGCTACGACGATATGAACGTAATGCCAGGCACTTACTACTACCGCTTAAAGCAGGTAGATAACGATGGCTCATCGGAATACTCGGCAGGTATAGTATCGGCTACTATAACACCAAATGGCATAATAGCTATAACGCCTAACCCTACTACGGGCTACGTTACCCTTAACTTTCCGGGCACTAAGTCGGCCACAGTAAGCATACGCAGTGCCACTGGTGCTTTAGTTAAAGAAGATATAGTAGCACCTTTCGACCACCTCGACCTATCGGCCTATGCCGATGGCGTATACTTTATAACCATTAACGGCGAAATAGGCCGCCACACCATGCGCGTGGTAAAGGCTGGTAAATAACAAGCTAGTAGTGAATAGCTAGTGGCTAGTAGTAAAACAACAATGCCCCGAGGACATCATCTTCGGGGCATTGTTGTTTTATTTATTTGGCGCGGTGCTGTAGGGCCTTGCTCGTGCTGCTGGTTCCCTCCGGCGCGCAGCCTGTGGGGCATTTCGCAATAGCACGGTGATGAAATGCCTACAAACAAAAGCGCATGCATGATATCATTATCGGTGTAATCTTTTCCATCTGTGTAATCATATATAAATACCAATAGCCCCTTGCTATAAAGCAAGCGGCGTGTCAATATCGGTAGGCGGGGACGCCGACCAAGGGAACAATAAAAAATAAAACGGGAGCCAAACAGTTCCGTTATAAATACCGCGAGGTTTACACTACGCGGCTTACATCCACCGCCTTCCACCTTTAGCGAGGCTTTGGCAGCAGAGAAAATCACCATACACATCTCTATGCCGTATAGTTGAAGGTACCAATGGTTGTAAATACTTTCAACACTGCATAAAGCAGAATCACCATACACAATCCCTATGCAGTATCGTTGTTTGCGCTAATGGTTGTATTCGCTGCAACACTGCATGGGGCAGAACACTGTTCACAATCCCAAGGGCGTATAGGCCACAAAGCAAACAGGGGCATACCTTGCAGCCACCCCCTTGGGCAGGGTTCCACCATTCACAATCCTTGTAGCGTATCTCCGTGCACACCAATGGTGAAACATGGCACAGAACCCTACAAGGCAGGGTTTCTAATCTTCAAAATAAACGTCAATTAAATGCTTGAACGGAACTGTGTGGTAGCGATATTTTGAGTTTCGCCATTGCAGCAGTACAGGCTTGCTAACCTGCCCTGATGCACCTCCCGCGGCTGCTCTAGCTATGAACAGGAACGGAGCCAACCGATAGAAGAACGCTAATTCTAAAATCGGCCTTTACAATGCAAAGATACAACACCGAACAGGGCAAATGCAAATCGGGTTTCCCGCATGGGGGGTGCCGCCCCCCATGCGGGAAATTGCTCTGCAAAAAATTAGATGAACTGGTTAAGTATCTTATACCTCAAGCTGCGACATGCACAACACGTCCTTATCGTTGTAGTAATACTCTACACAATAGCCCGGTTCTTTAAGCTGGGGGTGTGTTACCAGTTTACTAAAGGTGCTTGTAATAGCTGGTATATTTTGCATGTAATCGTGTACGGCTTGGCTTATGTATGGTCCCTGTTCTATTACAAAATTTTCGAAGCTAGAACATTCGCCTTGGAACAACTCAACTGCGGCCTTGTACATTAGCTTGCCGTTTTGCTGCGGGTACGATATGCCGAAGTACTTGCGCGGCCTTTGCTCGGTACTAGGAAAAAAAGCACGCAGTTGCTGAAAGGCTTCCTCTATGCCATCGGGAAAAGTATGCACCGTAATGCAGGCAGTGTGTACATTGTGGGGTATAGTATATCTTTCCATAATAGGTCGGTTATTCTAATATAACAACAATACCCTGCCTATGCACCTAAAGCTGATGACAATCATAACAATTACATAAAGAAAAAATGGCTTACCTAAGTATCCGAAAACCTATAACTGCTTGGGTTTTAGCATATACTTAAGTTGGCCTGGGGTGTAGCGGTCAAGGTCCCAATTATCTGTATCAAACTCAAGCCAAGCCACGCCTGTAGTGGGCATATCTATTACCTGCTTGCCGCTATAGTAGTTGGTAAAATAGGTAAGTGCTGGGTTGTGGCCTATTACTACCAAGCTAGTTACCTCGGCATCTGTTTCGCGTATCACCTCATATAGGTCTTCGGGCATACACTCATATATGCGCTTATCGAACTGCACTTTGGCGGGGTCGAAGTCAAGCGCCTTGTAAAAGTACTCGCCTGTTTGGCGGGTACGCAAAGCGGCGCTGCATATTATATGCTGGGGCTTTAGGTTAAGGGTGTGCAATGCCTTGGCCATCTTCTCGGCATCTCCTACCCTATCCTGCTTTATGGGGCGTTCAAAGTCGGAAAGCGATAGGTCGCTCCACGAAGATTTAGTGTGGCGTATAAGTACCAATTGACGTTTCATAACAATTCGATAAAGGAAAATAACTAAATTTGCGGCATTCGCATGAGGCGCTATTCACATATCAGGTTGCTGCTTACAGGCATGCTTACATCTATCATGTTAATGATGGTGAGCATACACGAGGTACATTACCTGTTTACTGAGCACCATACGCATGAAGAATGCCACGAGCTGCACCTACACGCAGCCGATGAACACGGCCACTGCCCTGTTTGTAAATTCGACATAAGCCTTTTTACCGATGAGATAGAGCAACCCATAGTAGCGCAAGCACCTGCGGTAGTTTCTGTTTACAATTACACTTACCAATCAGTACAGGTAGCTAGTGCTACTATTACTTACTCGCTGCGCGGGCCACCTAGCCTAGCATAACATTGCTGTGCGCCATACACTTTGCGTGTACTGGCTGTTTCATTTTTTTTGTTTATAGAATAAACATGAGCCTTGCGTGTGTAGGGTTCAAAGTATATATGGTTAAGTATATATGCATGCTGCTGTGCATGGCGCTATGTTACAATAGCCCTGCCCAAACAGCTAATTGCAACCTTAGTATTAAAGGCCGGGTAATAGATGACCAAGGCGATGCCGACGACGTAACTATAGCCGTGGCAGAAACCCAGCAGGGTACACTAAGCAACGAGGCTGGCCGCTTTGTGCTTACGGGCCTGTGCGCGGGTACAGTAACCATACAGGTGAGCCACATAGGCTGCGAAACGCAGGTAATACAGCTAGTGCTACGCGGCGATACTAGCCTAAAAATAAAACTGGAACACAGCGATGTAAACCTACACGAAGTAAGCGTAACCGAGGCCAAAATAGAAAGCCACAATACGCAAAGCGCCACCGAGCTTGATGCCAAAACACTGACCAAGCTACAAGGCCTTAGTATAGGCGAAATGGTAGAGAAGATACCTGGTGTGTATTCGCTAAACACGGGGGCTACCATATCTAAGCCCGTAATACACGGCCTACACAGCAACCGCATACTAATAGTAAACAACGGTGTGCGGCAAGAAAGCCAACAATGGGGCAGCGAACACGCGCCCGAAATAGACCCTTACCTAGCCAAGAAGATAACTGTGGTAAAAGGTGCCAACAGTTTGCGCTATGGTAGCGATGCTATAGGCGGTGTAATACTGCTAGAGCCTAACCCTATGCCTAGCAAGCCAGGCATAGGCGGCGAGTTCAACTTTGCAGGCTTTAGCAACAATGCCGAGGGCAACTTTAACCTGATACTGGAGGGCAACCATAGCAAGGTAAGCGCACTTAGCTGGCGCGTGCACGGTACCTATAGGCGTGCGGGCAATTCGCGCGCGGCTAGCTATTGGCTAAACAATACCGGCGTAGAAGAAGGCAATGCCAGCGCAGCCATAGCGTGGAAGAAAGAGCAGTATGGCTTCGAAGCATTCTACTCGCACTTTCAAACTAGGCTGGGCATACTAAGCGCAGCACACGTACATAGCATTACAGATTTAGACAAAGCCCTAGCTGCACCAGAACCTGCCGAGCAACGTGGTTTTAGCTACGCCATAGGCAGGCCCTACCAAAAAATAGGGCACGATTTAGCAAAGCTGAAAGCCTACGTACTTACGGGTAACAAGGGCACGCTTACGGCTACCTTTGCATGGCAGAACAACACCCGCTACGAGTACGATAAAGACAAAGCGCTCAACGACTCGATAGCGGCATTGAACCTGCCTGCATTCTATTTTCAAATACAAACTATGACGGGCGATGTAACCTGGCAACACAATGCGGTAAAAGGCTGGAGCGGACAGGTAGGCATTAACTTTACTACCCAAACCAACAACTTTAAGTATGCCTACTTTGTACCCGACTTTAGGAACATAGGCGGTGGTGCCTTTGTAGCAGAGCGTTTTATTAAGGATAGGTTCGAACTAGACCTTGGTATACGCTTCGACTATAAATGGCTAAGCGTGCTGAAGCGCAAAAACAATAAGGTAGAAAAGGGGCTATACAACTTCTATGCGCCATCGGGCAATATAGGTATGGAGTACCATATAAAAGAGGGCGTAAAGTGGAACATGAACATCGGTTCGGCTTTTCGTGCGCCGCACCCTGTGGAACTATATGCCGAGGGCATACACCACGGCGCGGCTACTTACGAAATAGGCAACAAGAATATGAAGCCAGAGCAGTCGATAGACGTATCGACAGGCATAAACGCTGATACCAAATTCTTTAAAGCCGATGTAACGCTGTACAGCAACCTTATCTACAACTTTATTTGGGCCAAGCCCGTGCAGCCGCCTACGTACACGGTGCGCGGTGCGTTCCCTACATACCGATACGTGCAAACCAATGCGCTGCTTAGCGGTGCAGATGTTTACCTAGCTGTAGTGCCTATAAAGGGGTTGGAAGTTTACACCAAGCCATCGCTGCTGTTTGCGCGCAACTTAACTACGCGCGATTGGCTAGAGCAGATGCCGCCCATACGGTTCGATAACGGTGTAAACTACACGCTGCGCGACTATAGGCACTTTAAGCAGACTTACTTTGGCATAGGTGTATTGAATGTATTGCAACAGCGCTTTGTGCCGGCAGACTACAACGACTACGCCGCACCGCCGAAGGCATACGTACTGCTTAACTTGCAAGTGGGCACTACATTGCAATTCGGCAAGCAACAGGTAACGGTAGGCTTGGCTATAGACAACCTACTGAACCAAAAGTATCGCGATTACATGGACCGCTTCCGCTACTTTGCCGATGAGCGAGGTACTAACGTAGCGCTACGTGTAAACGTGCCGTTCTTTATACCTGAAAAGGTGAAACAGAAGTGAGAGGTGAAAAGTGAAAGATGAAATAGGATTTGTCATCACTCAATTAAAACTGCCGCCCCCCCTCTAGCCCCCTCCTAATCCCGATAGCTATCGGGAGAAGGGGGAATAAAAAGATTAGGGGTTAATTTTTAGAAACACAACATCAAACAATTAAAAACCAAAACAGAGCATTATATGAATTTGAAAAAACTAACATTAAC
>JAFDYM010000383.1 GCA_018267435.1 Bacteroidota bacterium
GAATATGTTCGGTTTCTTAGCCCACTTAGGGTTCCATATCTGCCCGCTAAAGCCGATATCTACGCGGCGGTAAGTAGGTATGCGGAAAGTATCTTTATATCGATTATTATCTGGCGGGCCAAATGGTAAGCCGCTACCGAATACCATGGTTAAGTGCACTTTTATGAACTTGAACTTAGGTATGTAATCTTGAAAAAACATGCTGAAGGTAACGCGCTGGTCGGTAGGGCGCGGTATATAGCCTGGGTATATGGTAGATGAATCTACAATGCTTGATTGATTAACCTGCACATTTGCCACAGCAGTGCCCGAACTATCGTAGTATTCAGTATACTTATCGCCCTTTATATCTTCAAATGCACCCATTACACCTAGGCTTATCCAGCTCTCTAGGCCTTCGGCTAGCTCACCGTTTAGGCGTAGGTCTATACCACCTGTATGGCCTGTAGATGAATTGGTACCGAAGTAGCGAATCAATACATTATCGAACTCGTAAGGTACTTGATCCCAAAGGTATTTGTAATACAATTCGGTGTTGAAGCTAAAGTTGCGCTTCCAAGCCTTGAAGGCATAGTTAACACCCACTAGGGCATGCAATGATTTCTGCGACTTCAGGTTTGTATTTACCTGTCCTTCCAAGTTGCGCATTTCGCGGTAGAAAGGTGGCTGGTAGTAAGTACCTACAGCGGCGGTAAGGGTTATATCACTTCTACCCTTTGGCTTGTATAGAAACTGTAAACGCGGGGTTACAATAAACTCCTTGTTTACATCCCAGTACTGGAAGCGCGCACCTAAAGTGATACTAATCCTATTGGCAGAATCGGCCCCCCATTTAAAAGTGTTCTGCACAAAACCACTAAAACGGTTCGATTTTAAATCGAAGTTTGACTTTAATAACCTGTCGTTACCTATCGTCAACTTGGTGTATGGCACTACGTTGCCGTTACTATCTACATTGGTATAATCAATACCATAAGCATAAGGCAATGAATGACCTGCCGAGTCGGTTATCTCCCACTCGCTTATCTTATCGCGTATTACTTCGCGTTTGTAGTCAACGCCCCATTGCAGGGAGCTGTTCAAACTACCTTTGTTTTTGGTCCAAGTACCTCGGTGGCCTGCGTAATAAACATCTGAGCGCAAAGTATTGCGCGCCCAGCGCTGCAAGCCGCCTATACCTAGGCTGTATAGTACATCGCCGAAGTTATCTTTACCTAGGTCGCTTTCTACTTGGCTTAGGTAGTACTCTCCTAGTATGTCGTAGGCTTCCTTTTCTTCGCTGTGGTACTGCGAACCCAATAGCTTTAGGTACAGGTTATCCTTAGGTGTATATACCAAAGCCAAGCCGTTCATCAAGGTTTGGTACTGGTCGGCCTCCTGTCCATCGAAGTATACCGTAAACTTTTTCACGTCAGTCAACAAACCGAAGGTGGTTTCGCGGTTAACTGGTTTGAATATAAACTGGTTGCGGCTGTAGTTTATAAGGTACTCCAGCGCCCATTTATCGCTCAGCTTGGCAGTAAAAAATCCCTGTACATCAATAAAGTTAGGGCTGTACTGCCCCTTCTCGTCAAGGCTCTTCAATATATACTGACTAGTACGCTGGCGCACACCTATGTTAAAGGTAAATATCTGCTTCTTATCGCAGCCTTCTATATTGCCGCCAAAGCCCAACAAGCTACCATATATAGAGCCACCAAAACGGTTTGGGCGCTTATAGGTAACATCCAACACCGAACTCATTTTATCGCCGTACTTAGCTTGAAAACCACCTAGCGAGAAGCGCACATTGCTTACCATATTGGTATTTACAAAGCTCAAGCCCTCCTGTTGGCCGCTGCGGATAAGGAAAGGGCGGTACACCTCAAAGTCGTTTACATATACGAGGTTCTCATCGAAGTTACCCCCACGCACCGAGTACGCCGAGCTAAGCTCGTTATTGCGCGTTACGCCCACTAGGTAAGCCTCTATACCATCATACACGGTACTCATTTGGCTCACCACCTTTATATCCATACCGCCAGCTTCAATAGGCCCTTTCTTATCAGCAGTAATATCTACCTGTCTTATATAATTTGCCTTATAGGTAACTATCTGTTTGGTAGTAAGCACTTGGCCATCGGTAAGCTTTATCGATTTACGTATCGGCTTAATGTTTACCGATGAAAATACTATTGTGTACTCCTTATTGGCAGGTATGGTAAGCGAAAAAGCACCATTGCTATCGGTTGTAGTACTTAAGCGTTGGTCTTGTTCTATTACTACTGTTACAAAATCAACAGCCGTGCCAGTACTATCTACTACCCTACCCTTAACGGTGCCCGTACCCTGTGCATACAGTGCCACGCTACCGAAAGCCAGAAATAGAAGAATGATTAGTTTTTGAAACATCTGCACGCTAAACGCTTGTTCAAATATATTATTTCGCCTGCCTTAATTGTTTTATGGTTTCGCTAGGGTTCGGCGTGGCAAACACGGCATTGCCTGCTACCAAAGCACCTGCGCCTGCAGCTACCAGTTCGCCTGCATTGCCTAGGCCTACGCCGCCATCTACCTCTATTATGGCACTGCTGCCGCTAGCTTCTATTAAAGCTTTGGCCTCGCGCACCTTATTAGTGGCATTGGCTATAAACTTTTGCCCACCGAAACCCGGGTTCACGCTCATTATCAGTACCAGGTCAAGCAGGTGTATTACCTCCTTCAATACCGATACGGGTGTTGCAGGGTTCAAGGCCACACCCGCCTTTGCGCCTGTGGCTTTTATTTGGTGTATGGCACTATCAAGGTGCACCACCGCTTCGTAGTGTATGGTTATCAGGTCCGCACCAGCATCTTTAAATTGCTTAAAGTAGCGCTCAGGCTGTACTATCATTAAATGTACATCGCAAAACTTATTGGTATGCTTGCGTATAGCTTGCAACACAGGGAAGCCAAACGATATATTCGGCACAAACACGCCGTCCATCACATCTATATGTATCCATTCGGCTTCGCTGTTGTTCAGCATTTCAACATCGCGTTGCAAATTGGCAAAGTCGGCGCTAAGCACCGAAGGGGCTACAATAACACTCATAGCGGCGAAGAAACTAAAATGGGGTGAGGCTACCAAATACTGCCCCACCTAAATCCTCCCCGATGGGGAGGACTTTACAAATACAACTATCACTCTATCGGCGAGTGTCCTCATTCGCCGAAACGCTACCACAGTAGAGCCGCAAGATTTTGCGGCTCAAAATATAACTACAAAGAATTATTTGGCGCGGTGCTGTTACACCCTGTACGTACGGTTGGTTCCCACGGGCGTTTTTCCTGTTGACATTTCTCGCTTTAGAGCCGTTGACTAAAGCTTAACGGCAACTAACTGTATCATCCCTATCGGGATTCGTGAAATCCTATACCATTTTTTCTACCAACATATCGTCCCTAACGGGACTAATGCAAATTCGGCTAATCGCTAAACTTAATGACATTGCCTTAACAGGACTTATAAGCGCTGAACCTCTTCAATGCCGTAGGGATGGTACAATAAGTCCCATTAGCATACTGCCTTATGTTGGCACATAACACACAATAAAAAAAGAGCCGCAAAATCTTGTGGCTCTACTAATATCTGTGAAATCACATAATAATCGGTGTAATCCTAAATTGGCTTCTTCAACTTATAAGTCTCGCCGTGCTGTGTAAAGTCTAGGCCGTCCTCTTCGTCTTGTACGCTTACACGCAGTGGCGCTACTAGGTCGGTTATTTTATATAGAATATACGAACCGCCGAAGGTAAACACGCTTACACCAGCCAATGCCAACATATGGTACATAAAAGTGGTGGTTTGGCCATAGTACAAGCCTACTTCTTTGGCAAATACACCCGTCAATATCATACCACATATACCACCTACGCCATGGCAAGGGAATACATCTAAGGTATCATCTACCTTCGATTTGTTCTTAGTCATTACCGCTAGGTTGCTGATGATAGCCGATATAAAGCCAATGAACATAGCATGCGGTACAGTAACCAAACCAGCAGCAGGGGTAATAGCCACCAAGCCTACCACTGCACCTATACAGGCACCCATAGCCGATACCTTTTTGCCACGCACTGCATCGAAGAATATCCATGCCAACATAGCTGCTGCCGAGGCTACCATGGTAGTGGCAAAGGCAAGTACTGCAGTTGTATTAGCACCTAATGATGAACCTGCGTTGAAACCGAACCAGCCAAACCAAAGCATACCCGTACCTAGTATTACATAAGGTATGTTGGCAGGCTCTTGGTGTTTGTTATCGCCGAACGATGTGCGCTGGCCCAATATCATAGCACCTGCTAGGGCTGCATAGCCTGCGCTCATGTGTACTACCGTTCCACCTGCAAAGTCAAGCACACCTAGCTTGCGAAGGAAACCCTCTGGGTGCCAGGTCCAATGCGCTAGCGGACAGTAAATGAAAATAGAAAACAGGCAGATGAACAAAAGATAGCTATTGAACTTAACACGCTCGGCAAAGCTACCCGTAATAAGCGCCGGGGTAATAATGGCAAACTTCAACTGGAACACTGCAAACAACAATAGGGGTATAGTAGGTGCCAGTGCAGGGTTTATGTTCAGGTCAACATTGCGGAACATAAAGAAGGTAAGCGGGTTGCCTATGAAGCCACCATAGCTATCGCCGAAGCAAAGGCTGAAACCAACAAACACATACAGCATGGTGATAACGCCCAAGGCTATAAAGCTTTGCAGCATGGTGCTGATAATGTTCTTCTTGCTAACCATACCTCCATAGAAGAACGACAAGCCCGGAGTCATCAATAGTACCAAGCCCGAGGCGGTCAACATCCAAGCAAGGTCGGCGTAATTAAAGTTGGCAGTATCTGCCGTTGCGCTGTCGTAACTATCTTGACAGCAAAACAAGCCGAAGCAGCATATAAAAGCGAGAAAGAGAAAAGGGGCTACAAACTTCTTGTTCATATTAGCAGAATGTAATTATGTTTTATTTTCCGCAAAAATATGAAAATTGGCAGTCATAAGCTGAAAATTTATTCACTTTTCAGGACTTCAACATACTTTTTAACCCCTTCTTCCAATGAAAGGAAAGGTTTTCCGTACTCCAAATCCACAAGCTTCGTCATTTCAGCTTGCGTATAGTATTGGTATTTATCGCGTATATCGGCAGGTATAGGAATAAACTCGATCTTAGGTTCTAGCTTTAGCGATGCGAAGATGGCATTCACCAAATCTATAAAGCTACGCGCCTTGCCAGTACCAGCGTTGAAGATGCCGTTCAAATC
>JAFDYM010000384.1 GCA_018267435.1 Bacteroidota bacterium
TAGTTTTGATACGGAAGTCGCTTTCCTTCATTTGCTCTTTGGTAAAAAAGGCCGGCATACGCTTATCCCAATATATACCATTTATCATAACGTCAGCCGCCTTTGTAAATGGATAGAACGAGCTTTTGTATTGTTGCGGATGGGCATGGTAGTCGGCACTATTAAATGTATCCTGCCCATCTTTATAAAACATATCTGCTGAAGTAAGCTGCGTATAAACTGGCTCGTCAAACTCATTGTAGCAGAAGTTATATGGCGAAACCTTTTTTATACCCACCACATCTAGCATAAAGGCTGCGCCCTCGCTTACGCGGCCAGTGCCCGTCAATACTATCTTCCATGGTGGCATGTCAAGCTTCTCCAACTCCTTCTGCGCTTCGGCAAAGTTCAGGCAGTCTATCATTTGCCTTAGCCTAAACCTACTGGTGCGGAAACCTATCATACGTATGGCATGGTACGCTCCCACTATACCCGCCCAGCGGCCAAAAGCAATAATGCGCTTACCCCTGCTATCCTTCAAGCACTCATAGTCAATCATGCGCACCTTCCTTTCTATTATAGTATGCATCATCTTCTTGTTCTGCGGCTGTTTTTTAATAGTATGGCTAAAAAACATATAGGCCTTACCCGGCAACAGCAGCTCGGCTGGCACTTCTTTTACACCAAGTAGCACATCGCAGTCGCTTAAGTCTTCTACTAAAGGTATATTGTGGTAATCGAACTCGGCATTGGTAAAGCAACGGTATTTCGATGGCTGCACTACCACATTTACACCAGGATATCGCTCATTTAAAAACTTGCACTGCGATGGTGTAAGCGGCACGCGCGAATCGCGCGGAAACTTCTCTTCTCTTAATATCCCTATCTTCATAAAATCTAAATTAATGCTTTCATACGAAGCATCAAGCCTATTAGTTTCTTCTAACACTTTGTTACCTTCACGCCATATGTGGAACAAAGTAGAAAAACTACTTAGCAATAAATGGTTTTGGATAATACTGCTGCTTATAATAACGGCAGCCATAACAGCGCAAAGTATACTACTGCCGCTTAAAACCTTTAGCAGCGATGGGAAACAATATACGCACTACAACAATTACATTATCTTCAAAAACTCGTTCTATCATCTTATAGATAATATAGACCTATACAAACTGCACCCCGATAAGCAGTGGGACTTATATAAGTATAGCCCAGCCTTTGCACTGCTTATGGCACCCATGGCCATAATGCCCGACTGGGCGGGCCTCTTCTTTTGGAATGCACTGAATGTATTTGTGTTCTTCTTTGCCTTTTGGCGTATGCCTTTTAAAGACCCGCGGATGCGTTGGCTAGCGTTGGCCTTTGTATTGATAGAATTGATAACAAGCATACAGAACTCGCAAAGCAATGCCTTGATAGCAGGCATGCTTATGTTCGCCTTTGTAGCTATGGAGAAAAGGCAAGTGGCTCTTGCTACATTATTGATAGTAGGCACTGTTTACATCAAACTATTCGGCATAGTAGCCTTGGCGTTGTTTATCTTTTACCCACAAAAAACAAAAGCTATTGCCTACACCGCATTATGGACGCTGCTGTTAGCCATTATTCCATTGCTTGTAGTATCGCCTAGCCAATTGCAGTTTCAATACCAAAGCTGGCTATATATGCTACGTGCCGACCATAGTGCATCGTGGGGCTTTTCGGTAGCGGGCTGGCTATATACATGGTTTGGGGTAGAAATGAAAAACAACATCGTACTACTTGGGGCCTTTATATTGCTGTTGCCTTTAGCTAGCTACAACGTGTACAAAATATACCGCTTCCGCTTGTTGTTTCTGGCTTCTATACTGGTATGGGTAGTTATATTCAACCATAAGGCCGAGTCGCCTACGTTTATTATAGCTATAGCAGGTGTGGCGGTGTGGTACTTTACGCAAACGCCAAGTAAATTAGATACGGTGCTGTTATTACTTGCATTGATATTTACGGTCCTCTCCCCTACCGATATTTTTCCTCGCCAATTAAGAAATGAGTACATAGTACCCTATGCTATTAAAGCAGTGCCCTGCATAGCTATATGGTGTAAAATAGTGTGGGAGATGATGAGCGTACAACCTGCGCCAATTGGCTCGAAACACGCCGAGAAGTAGTACCAGCAACATGTGAATAACCATTACCTATCGGCGAGTGTCTCCACTCGCCGAAACGATTGCTTCAACACATCGCTAATTTTTCCGTATATTTGCACTGTTCTTTGAAACAATGGGGTTGACCGGTATTGACGGGAAGCATTGATAGTAAACCGGCGTGCCGTGGGTGTATAATACCACGATAATCCATTATGCGACACTATTTTAAATGGCGAGTCTAACTACGCTATGGCTGCTTAATCTTAGAGATTAACCACCATTTGCCCCACGCTTGAGTTACCATACACAGCGTGCTGGCAATCAAAAACCTGGTAACGCCTACAGTAAGCTTCATCCACTTGCTGTAACGCGTACTAACGAATGTAAGAAGACGGTTGGTGGGTTACTTAACCTGCCGTTCTTCCGAAAATCAATAAGTAACTACGCATCGTAGATAGTCTATTACCAACTTATCCGGACGTGAGTTCGATTCTCACCAGCTCCACCTTGTGGGAGTCCTTCGATTTTTTCGAAGGACTCTTTTGTTTAGAATGTCCTGAAACCCGCGCCAGGCTTGAGATGTAGCTTACTGCCTTATTCACTTCTGTGGTTCGATAAACCCCTTCTTGACAATTATAGTATATCTTACCTGGGAATATGCCTCTTTGTATATGCTGCTTCTTTTCA
>JAFDYM010000385.1 GCA_018267435.1 Bacteroidota bacterium
GATTGTGATAACCGAGCCAACACAGATTGTTTTAACTACTGCAGTTACAAACGTGTTGAGCAACGGTAATACTACAGGAGCGGTTAACCTAACAATAACAGGTGGCGTACCTGGTTATACATTTGCTTGGAGCAACGGTGCTACTACTGAAGACCTTAACGGCTTAGCTGCGGGTACTTATACTGTTACTGTAACCGATGCAAATGCTTGTACCCTTACTACTACCGCAGCTGTTACACAGCCTGCACAAGCTTTAGCCGCTACACTTGTAGCTACTAATGTAACTTGTAACGGTGCTGCAAACGGTAGTATAAACCTTACTGCTAACGGCGGTACTACACCTTACACCTTTAGCTGGAGTAATGGTGCTACTACTGAAGACTTAAGCAACCTTGGGCCGAATAACTACAGCGTAACTATAACCGATGCTAATGGTTGTACATTTACAAATGCGGCTGTTGTAACAGAGCCTGCTATACTATCAGGTACAATAGCTGCGGTAAACGTAACTTGCTATGGTGGCACTAACGGTATTGCAGACCTTACAGTAACAGGTGGCAACCCTAATTATACTTACCTGTGGAACAATTTTGCTACTACACAAGATTTGTTAGGTGTAGGTGCAGGTAACTATACTGTAATTGTAACTGACACTAAGAATTGCCAGTTTATAACTAGCGTAACCATAACGCAACCGAGCCAGATAAGTATAACAGCGAATGTTACTAATATAAACTGTAACGGATCGGGTACTGGTGCTATAGATATTACTGCAACTGGCGGTACTGGCACTATTACTTATGCCTGGAGTAACGGTGCAACTAATGAGGACCTTACAAACTTAGGGCCTGGCACTTATACGGTAACAGCAACCGATGCTAACGGCTGTACTGCTACAGCATCATATAGTATTACACAGCCTCAGCCATTGGCTAGCAGCGGTGTAGTAAATAATGTAAGCTGTAATGGCGGTAATAACGGTGCTATCAACTTTACTGTAATTGGAGGTAATGCTCCTTTCACCTTTGTGTGGAGCAACGGCGGTACTACAGAAGACTTGACTGGCCTTGTAGCTGGCACTTACGATGTAACAGCAACCGATGCTAACGGCTGTACTGCAACCAATTCATTTACCGTTACACAACCTAGTGGTATAGTTAGTTCTGTAGTAGGTACCAATGTTACTTGCTACGGTGCAGCTAACGGTGCGGCTAACTTAACAGTAAGCGGTGGGGTAACTCCTTATTCTTTCCTATGGAGCAATTTCCAAGCTTCGGAAGATTTGAACAATATAACTGGAGGCACATACTATGTTATAATAACTGATGGTAATGGTTGTACTAAACGAGATTCGGTTGTAATAACAGAACCAGCACAACTAGTGTTAACCTCTATCGAAACCAATGTACTATGCAATGGTGCTAGTACTGGTGATATAAACTTAACAGCTACAGGTGGTACGGGTGCTTATGCGTTTGTATGGAGCAACGGTGCTACTACTGAAGACCTTAGCGGCCTAGCTGCAGGTACTTATACTGTAACAGTAACTGATGGTAATAACTGTACTGCAACTCGTACTGTTACTCTTACTCAGCCTGCGGCTATGGTGCTTAACGCTACTACTACAAATGTAGCTTGTAATGGAGGAGGCAATGGCTCGGTAGATATAACTGTTAATGGTGGTGTATTCCCTTATACATTTGCTTGGAGCAATGCTGCTACTACTGAGGATGTAAATGGCTTGAGTGGAGGCACTGTTAGCGTAACAGTAACTGATGCTAATGGCTGTTCACTTACACAATCGTTTAACATAAGCGAACCAAGTGCAATAGTAACTGCTATAGTAGGTACTAGTGTAACCTGCAACGGTGCTGCTAACGGTGCTGCTAACCTGACAGTTGGCGGCGGTGTTGCACCATATACTTATTTGTGGAACAACTTCCAATCTACTGAAGACTTGAGCAATATAAGCGGAGGTACTTACTACGTAATAGTAACCGATGCAAATGGTTGTACCAAGCGCGATTCGGTTGTGATAACTGAACCAGCTAAGCTTGTACTTACATCGGTTAATACGAATGTACTTTGTAATGGTGCTGCAACTGGAGCTATCAACTTGACGGTTTCAGGCGGTACGGGTGCTTATACTTTTGTATGGAATACGGGTGCTAACACAGAAGATATTTCTGGCTTAACTGCTGGCACTTACGGAGTGCAAGTAACGGATGGCAATGGTTGTGCCGACACTTTAATAGTTGTAATAACCCAACCTACTGCTATGGTACTTAATGCAACTACTACTAACGTAGCTTGCAGCGGTGGCGGTAATGGCTCGGTAGATATAACTATAAACGGCGGTGTATTCCCTTATACATTTGCTTGGAGCAATGGCGCTACTACAGAAGATGTAAATGGCTTAAGCGGCGGCCCTGTAAGTGTAACAGTAACCGATGCAAACGGTTGTACACTAACGCAGTCGTTCAATATAACTGAGCCTAACCCATTATTCTCGGTACTAGTAAGTAACAACGTAACTTGCTATGGCGCTAGCAATGGTAGTGCAGACCTTGCAGTAGGTGGTGGTACACCTCCATATTCTTATTTGTGGAGCAACTTCCATTCTACCGAAGACCTATTCAACATAGATGGTGGTACTTACTTTGTTGTAATTACTGATGCAAATGGTTGTACTAAGCGCGATTCAATTGTGATTACTGAGCCAGCTCAGTTGGTACTTACTTCGGTTGAAACTAATGTGCTTTGCAACGGTGCTACTACTGGTGCAATAAACCTAACCGTAACTGGTGGCACAGGGGCTTATACATTTGCTTGGAGCAATGGTGCAACTACTGAGGACCTTAGCGGATTGGCCGCTGGTACTTATACGGTAACTGTTACCGATGCTAATAACTGTACCGCAACCCGTACTGTAACGCTTAGCCAGCCTGCTGCTATGGTGTTGAATGCTACTACTACAAATGTAGCTTGCAACGGTGGTGGAAATGGTTCAGTAGATATAACTGTAAACGGCGGTGTGTTCCCTTATACATTTGCATGGAGCAATGGCTCAACTACAGAAGATGTGAATGGCTTGAGCGGTGGACCTGTAAGCGTAACAGTAACAGATGCTAACGGCTGTACTATAACCCAGTCGTTCAACATAACCGAACCTACTGCAATTACATCATCTGTAGTTGGTACAAACGTTACCTGCTATGGCGCTGCTAACGGTGCAGCCAACCTAACTGTAAGTGGAGGAGTAGCCCCATATTCTTATCTATGGAATACATTCCAAGCTACGGAAGACCTAAGCAACCTAAGCGGCGGTACTTACTATGTGATAGTAACCGATGCTAACGGTTGTACTAAGCGCGACTCTGTAATAATATCAGAGCCTACTCAGTTTGTACTTTCTACCCAAGTAACTAATGTATTGTGCAATGGTGATGCTACTGGTGCAATAGACTTAACAGTATCAGGTGCTACACCTAGCTATACTTTTGCTTGGAGCAATGGTGCTACCACTGAAGATATAAGCGGTTTGTTAGTAGGTACTTACACAGTAACTGTTACCGATGCCAATGCTTGTACAGCAACTATTTCAGCTACTGTTACATCGCCTACCGCGCTTGTTGTAAGTGGTGTGGTAAGCAATGTATTCTGTGCCGGAGGTAACGATGGAAACATCAACTTATCGGTAGTAGGAGGTGCACAACCATATACATTTGCATGGAGTAACGGTGCTGTAACCGAAGATTTGTTGAACCTTACCCAGGGTACATATGCTGTTACTGTTACCGATCTTAATGGTTGTACAGCTACAGCTACATTTAATGTAACTGAGCCTACTGGTATTACCAGTTCAATAGTAGGTACGGATGTAGCATGCCAAGGCGCAAACAACGGTGCTGCTAACCTTACAGTTAGCGGCGGCACTCCTCCATATACCTTCTTCTGGTCTAACTTCCAGAACACTGAAGACATAAGTGGCTTAGATGGTGGTATATACTATGTAATTATTACTGATGCAAACGGCTGTACACGTCGTGATTCGGTCTACATCAACGAGCCGTCTCCGCTTGTGTTAACTTATACGAGCAACAACGTAAGCTGCTTTAATGCCAATGATGGTAGCATAGACTTAACAGTAACTGGTGGCATACCTACTTACACGTTTGCTTGGAGCAACGGTGCTACTACCGAAGATGTTAGCAACCTTGCGGGCAATACCTACAGCGTAACTGTAACCGATGCCAATGGCTGTACAGCTACTACTACGGTGCTAATTATTAATCCATCGCCGCTATCGGCTAATTTTGTAACACATAACCCTACCTGTTTCTTGGGCAACGATGGTGCTATAGATCTATTGCCTACAGGTGGTACCCCTAACTATACATTTAATTGGAGCACTGGTGCTACTACTGAAGATATAACAGGTTTGGTACATGGTTCATATATTGTAACCATAACTGATAGCAAGGGTTGTACATTGGTAGATTCTGTTAATATTATTGAACCAGCACCATTGGTTACTTCAGGCTTTATTAAGCATGTAACTTGTTATGGATACTCTGATGGATTTATAGATATAACAGCCTACGGAGGTACGCAGCCTTATACATATCTATGGTCTACAGGACAAAGTACTGAAGATATAGGTGGCAGGCCAGGCGGTAACAATACTATTATTGTAACCGATTACAATGGCTGTACTGTAGCGTCACTGTATGTTGTTAATGAACCAACACAGCTATTACTTAGTGTATCTGGCAGTAACGTATCTTGCTTTGATGGTACTAATGGTACAGCAGTTGCATTACCTAGTGGCGGTACTCTGCCGTATTCTTATCTGTGGGATGACTTTGCTACCGATTCGGCGCGTAGTGGCTTAACAGCTGGCAAGCATGCCATATTGTTAACCGACAGTAATGGTTGTACTACAGTTGATAGCATTATACTAACTGAACCTACTGATATTACTATAGCGGGTGTTGAAACTAACGTAAGCTGTGCTAGTGGTACAAATGGTGCTGTTGATATTACAGTTGGTGGTGGCACGCCTACATATACTTTTGTATGGAGTAATGCTGCTACTACTGAAGATATAACTGCTGTAGCAGCTGGTAACTATGCGGTACAAGTAACCGATGCCAATGGATGTGTTAAGGCTGCTACGTTTGAATTGACACAGCCTAAAGCAATAAATACGCAGTTGTTGACCGATCAGCCTTCGTGCTATTCAAGCAAGAATGGTTCTGCATCGGTAATAGCTAGCGAAGGTGTGGCACCATATAATTTTGCATGGAATACAACCCCTGCACAGTCGGGCAACACCGCTACCTTCTTAGGTGCTGGCACTTACACTGTTACAGTTACGGATGCTAATAGCTGTTCTGTTTCTACTTCAGTAACTATAGTTCAGCCAGATTCAATTGCGGTTTCTACCACAGCTCAGGCTTCAAGGTGTTTCAATACCGCAACTGGTGCAGTATTTGCAGATGTTGTAGGTGGCGAAGCGCCATATATCTACAGCTTGAATGGAGTTACTCAGTTGGGTGATACCTTTGTTGGTCTAGCACCAGGCAGCTATATACTTGAGGTTACCGACCTTAATGGTTGTTCAGGTACATCAATATTTACTATAGCCGAAGCTAGCCAAATAAGTGTGGACCTAGTAAGCAGCGAGTTTACCTTGCTTACTGGTATGCAAACGCAGTTGGTAGCTAATTCAACTTCTACTACACCTATTATTGCGCACTTCTGGAATCCTGATTCGGTTATTAATTTCAATGATTGTTCAGATCCTGCAAATTGCTCTACGCCATATGCAGCACCTCGTTCTACAACATTGTATACTGTAACTGTAATGAATGCGGACTCATGTACTGCTAGCGATACTATTACGATATATGTTACAAACGAGTTGTCAGCCTTTATACCTACCGTGTTTACACCTAATGGTGATGGATTGAACGATAGGTTCGAGTTTGATATACTAGGTGCTGAAACATTAGTTGTTAAAGTGTTCGACCGTTGGGGTGGATTGGTTTATAGCAATGATAATCAACCTAATGGTATAACTGGTGCTAATGGATGGGATGGTACCCGCGATGGTAAACCAGCCTCGGCAGATACATATGTTTACACTATAGATGTTATGTACTTTGATGGAAACAGCAAACAGGTTAGTGGAACTGTTACATTGATGAAATAGCATTAACGCTATAGAGAATAGAAAAGCCCCGCTACACTAGCGGGGCTTTTTTGTTATTAAGTCATACTTGTCTTTTTATGGGCTTGGGAAAGTAATTTATTAATAGAAAAGTCATAACAAAATTGTTTGCCGAATACTATCTTTACGCCCCACACTAACGGACATATTATATTAATACCAATTATGAAAAAGGCATTTACCCTGACCTGTTTTGCTGCGCTTTTTCTTGGCAGTACTTTATTTGCTCAAGAAAGAACTACTGCGCCTCAAGCTACCTCACAAGCCCCTTCTAAAACCGATATTAGAAAGAACCAAGAAGGTGTATCGGCACCTGAGAGCAGATTATACCCAAAAGGATTCGAGCAGTCTGCTCCATTTAGTAAGCTATATGAAGCCGATGGCCCATACAGCTACGTTAACCCAAGTGCTGAAATACTTGATAAGCGCGATGCTACTACTAAGCATTTCCTAAATAGGGATAATACCTTAACGGCCGTAACAACTGCAGGGCCATCGCATTATCATAAGGATGGCTTATGGCACACAATACTGAATGACATATATCCAAACAGTGCTTTCAACGGCTATTCGTATGCTGCCGTATATAATAGATTTCAAACCTATTATGGCAATAACTTAGGTGCGAATGGTATAAAGGTAGTAACTGAGAATGCCGAACATATAAACTTAATGAAGCACGCTAGCGTACAATATATGAGTGCTGATATGCAAGTACTGGGCACTGTTGCTACACTAAATGGAAACTTGGAAAAAGTAGAAGGCGAAACGGCAACTTATACCAATGCATATACTAATACCAATATTGTTGTACAGCAGAACGCAGCAGGTTATGAATTGGATTACTACTTGAGTAACGCTAACTGGCTAACCATACCTGCCAATGCCGCTTATGTTTCTTTTACTGAAGCTATAAAGGTACCTGCTGGTTACACAGCTCATTTAGATAACAATGGTAGCAATGTAGTAATAGTAGGAGCAGATAATAAGTTATTGCTAAAGTATAAGACACCTATTTTTTTCGATAAGAATGATAAGTATAGTGATATACGGACTAAAGGTACGTACCACATAACTCAAGAGAATGACTTGGTACATATCTATGTATTGGTGCCTGCGGCTTGGCTTTTAAGCAATGCGGAAAAGGAATTGGTGATTGACCCATCTGTTACTATTACACCGCCTGTATCTCAGTACTGGACATTTACTGTAGACAATGATGATGGTTGCGATTTTGGAACTGATAATGATGCAGATGAGAATTTGCGTGTTGGTTTCGATGATGGAAATATTGACAACGACTTTTATCAATGTTATGCTGCATACAGCTTAAGCTCGGTGCCAAGCGATGCTTGTATTACATCGGCTACAACCAATTGGTATCAGTACAACTTCCGTAACCCTCGTAACGATGATAATAGCTTGCAGTTCTACTTCCAAGCATACGACCCTATTAGTACAAACCCCGTTGGTGTTCCTTCTTGTACCCAAATTAACAATGAAATTAATGCTACTGCTACTTGGTATAACCGTTGGGATGTATGGGGTACTTGTGGTGGGTCTTGTATAGATTATAACGAAGCCAATGGATGGAAAAACTGGAACAATATAAACGTAGGCGGAAGAGTAGCAGCAGCTTTGCCGTATAACTTTGTAGCCTTCTCATTATATATATCAAGCGGGCATAGCGATCCGTTTTTTGATAATAACGATGAATGGCTTGACTATAGTGGCTACGCAAGTGGCAACAGGCCGCAGCTAATAGTAAATTACCAAACTCCTTATTATGCTGCTACTTCTATTTCATCTAATGTTGGAACAAGTGTTTGTTCAGGCGCTGCAGTAACCCTTACCCGTAATGGTGGGACTACTGGTAGCGACGGTAATTGGGCTTGGCGCAGTGGTAGCTGTGGTGGCACATTGGTAAGTAATAACAGCACAAGTATTACTGTTAGTCCTACTTCTACCACTACATATTATTTAAGGGGAGAGGGCACTTGCGGCAATACCGCTTGTGTTTCTATTACCATTAACGTAACACCCGACCCTGCAATATCATTAACAGGTGCCGCTACCATTTGTAATGGAGGTTCAACGGTACTAACTGCTACACCTTCTGGTGGTCTTTCATGTACAGCTGTTACTTGGGAAAGTGGTCCTTCATCGCTTGGGCCATGGGGTGGTATAGCAGGTACAGGCAATACACTTACAGTATCGCCTTCGGCTACTACTTTTTACCGTGCAGTATATGCTTGTGGCGGCTCTGGCTGTAACCCTAACCCAGCGTATTCAAATGCTGTTTCGGTAGTGGTACAAACACTTTCTACCGCACCTACTAGTATTACTGGCACTACTACAATATGTAATGGAAACTCAACTACACTTGCTGTAAATGGCGGTACACTAGGTACTGGCGCAGTATATCGTTGGTATACTACTAGCTGCGGCGGAACCTTGATTGGTACAGGTTCTAGCGTAACTGTTAGCCCTACAACAACTACTACTTATTATGTACGTATAGAAGGCACTTGTAACACTACTTCATGTGCTACTACTACTGTTACTGTGAATAGCCTTTCAACGGCTGCTACATCTATCTCTGGTTCTCCTGCAATATGTATAGGCGGTTCTACTTCGTTAAGCGTTGTAGGTGGTTCTCTAGGCTACTTAGCAGGGTGGGAGTGGTACACCAGCAGTTGCGGCGGTACTGCTGCTGGTAGCGGTACTAGCATTACAGTAAGCCCTACCGTAACTACTACATATTATGTGCGTGCGGTTGGTGCTTGTAATACCACTGCTTGTCGTTCATTTACGGTGAATGTAAATCCGCTGCCTAATGGTAATATAAGCGGTACAACTACCGTATGTACTGGCTCTGCAACGCCTATCACATTTAATCTTACTACGGGTACTGGTCCTTTCAACATAATATACACCGACGGAACA
>JAFDYM010000386.1 GCA_018267435.1 Bacteroidota bacterium
CTTCTGTCCGCTGAATGTAGTCTTTCTATCCTTACTACGAAGCAACAATACAATATCTGCCATCATTTTGTTTACACTTATACTATCAATACCACTATAGTAGCTGCGTATGTTTCCTTCCCAGTCTACTATCACCATTTTTTCACTATGTACAAATGCTTCGGCATCGGCAGGGTCGCCTGGTCGGGCAGTTATATATAAGCCCTTACCTGCCAACTCGCTTACATCGGCCTTGCTACCGCGCAAAAAGTACCACTTGCCGGGTATGGCATTATGCCCATCGGCATAGTTCCGTATGGCCTGCACGCTATCGCGGTCAGGGTCCACGGTTACTGATACCAACTTAAATTTCTCGTCTTTTATAAACGCATCTTGCACCCGCTCCATACTATGGCTTAGCTTAGGGCATATACCCGGGCAGGTAGCAAAAAAGAAATTCACCACATAAAGATTACCCGCTAGCGAGTCTAGCTCCAAGCTATCGCCACTCTGCGTTTCAAATTTTAGGTTAGGAACTTTGTGATATAAGCTATCTACTACCATTTTACCATCTGCATCTAATAGCTGCACAGTATCAATGGCGTACATCTTTTCGGGCATACGTATATACTGGTTCTGTTCGCGGCTCAGGTTCATCCACTCCAATATACGCGGCACAAACACCGCCAATAGTATCGGCAATACAAAAGCAACAGCAAGGGCAGATTTATTCGAGGTCTTCATTTACTAACAGCCCGCAATATTAAGCTAGAAAATGCAAACGGCTTAGAAATTACGTTAAAGAGGCGGAAAGCGCTGGCGAAATGGCCATATCCCCCTATACACGGTTAATCCAAACAATTTGTAAAACAAAGTCAAGTTACCCGTCTAAACCTATTACAGTGCTAATTGTTTTAGCTTTTTACTGTACTTTCGCAATCTTCAAATGGCTACAAAGAAAACTAATAAAGCAAAGACGGATTCTACCCCAAAAGTAGAAGCAGATATTGAGGTAATGGATAACGCGCCGATAGGACTAGAGCCCGACAACATCGAGGTGTTCGGTGCGCGCGTACACAACCTTAAGAACATAGATGTTTCTATACCGCGAAACGAACTGGTGGTAATAACGGGCATATCTGGCAGTGGCAAGTCGTCGCTGGCTTTCGATACCATATATAACGAAGGGCAACGCCGCTACTTGGATTCGTTCTCGGCTTATGCGCGTCAATTTATCGGCGGCTACGAGCGCCCCGATGTAGATAAGATAACAGGTCTATCGCCGGTAATCTCTATCGAGCAGAAATCTGTAAACCGCAACCCGCGCTCAACCGTGGGCACGGTAACGGAGATATACGATTTTATGCGTTTGCTATTTGCCCGTGCCAGCGAGGCCTACAGCTACGTTACAGGTAATAAAATGGTGAAGTACACCGATGATCAAATCATTGATAGTTTGCTTACACACCACGATGGCAAGAAGATAATTATTCTAGCCCCTGTAGTGCGCGGACGTAAAGGCCACTACCGCGAACTGTTTGAGCAGGTGCGCAAGCAGGGCTACTTGAAAATACGTGTAGATGGCGAGATAGTAGATGTGAAGCCGAAGATGCAGCTAGACCGCTACAAGGTGCACAACATCGAACTGATAATAGATAGGCTGAAGGTAGAAGAGAGCGGCAAAGACCGCGTGCGTACTGCTGTAGGCCAAGCTATGAAGGCGGGCAAAGGTTTGATACAATTGCTAGATGCCGATACGAACGAAGTGTTCAGCTTTAGTAGGCACTTGATGTGTGTGGAGAGTGGTATATCGTACGAAGAGCCATCGCCAAATTCATTCTCGTTCAACTCGCCTTATGGGGCTTGCCCTACGTGCAATGGCCTTGGCGTAACCTACGAGGTACACCGCAAGAGCATCATCCCTGACGAGAAACTATCTATAAACAAAGGCGGCATATTGCCAGTAGGCGAAGCGCGCGACAACTTTATTTTCCGCGAATTGACGGCCATAGCCAAGAAGTTTAAGTTCAGCTTGAACGACCCTATCAACAAGCTATCGCCAGAGGCGTTGAACTATATATTGTATGGCTCTACCGATGAACCTGTGGTAGAAGATGAAGACGAGGAAATAGTAATAGAAGACTTTGATGAACGTTGGTACACCCTAAGTAAAGGTGGCTTGGTAGGCTTGTTGAAGAGGTGCTTCCGCTTTACTACATCGGAGAGTATACGCAACTGGGCCGAGGGCTTTATGGAGCAGCACACTTGCCCTACCTGCGAAGGTACGCGCCTAAAGAAAGAGAGTCTTTGGTTTAGGATAGATGGCAAGCACATAGGCGAGCTATCGTTGTGGGACTTGACAGAGCTAGCGAAGTGGTTCGATGGCTTGGAAGACCGCATGAACGATAAGCAGCGCATAATAGCCAAAGACCTATTGAAAGAAATACGCAGCCGTATCAAGTTCATTCTTGATGTAGGCTTGGATTACTTAGCGCTTGGCCGTCCATCAAAATCGTTGAGCGGTGGCGAGTCGCAGCGTATACGCCTAGCCACACAAATAGGATCTCAGCTATCGGGAATTACGTACATATTGGACGAGCCAAGTATTGGCCTACACCAGCGCGATAACCGCAAGCTGATAACAGCCCTAAAGCAACTGGCTAGCAACCCTAATACGGTGCTGGTAGTAGAACACGATAAAGAGATAATGCTGGAGAGCGACTATATTATCGACATAGGTCCCCGTGCGGGCGAGCATGGCGGTAGAATAGTAGCGCAAGGCACACCTGCCGAGTTTTTGAAACAAGGTTCGACTACTGCTAAATACCTAGCGGGCAAAGTAGGCATAGAAGTACCTGCCGAGCGCCGCGAAGGCAATGGCAAATTTCTAGAACTGAAAGGTGCGAGTGGCAACAACTTGAAGAACGTAGATGTGAAATTCCCGATGGGAACGTTCATCTGTGTATCAGGGGTGTCGGGTAGCGGCAAGAGTACTTTAATCAATGAAACGCTTTACCCTATCCTTCATAACTACGTATATGCTGGCAACTACAAGCCGCTGAAGTATAAGAGCATTGAAGGCTTGGAAAACCTAGATAAGGTAATAGAGATAGACCAAAGCCCAATAGGCCGTACACCGCGTAGCAACCCTGTTACCTACATCAAGGTGTTCGATGAAATACGCAAGCTATACGCTATGTTGCCCGAGGCCAAGATACGCGGCTATGCACCAGGTAGGTTCTCGTTCAACGTTAAGGGCGGTAGATGCGAGGAATGCCAAGGTGGCGGCATGAAGGTGATAGAAATGAACTTTCTGCCGAACGTAGAAGTGCTGTGCGAAAAATGCAATGGCAAACGCTACAATCGCGAAACGCTAGAGGTACGCTACAAAGGAAAATCGATAAGCGATGTGCTGAACATGACGGTGGAAGACTCGTTGGAGTTTTTCGAAAGCATACCTAGCATATACCCTAAGTTGAGAACGCTGAACGAAGTAGGCTTGGGCTATCTGCGCTTGGGCCAGTCATCAACTACTTTAAGCGGTGGCGAAGCGCAGCGTGTAAAGCTAGCAGCCGAGCTATCGAAAAAAGATACAGGCAAAACATTCTATATACTAGATGAGCCTACTACAGGCTTGCATTTCGAGGATATACGCGTATTGCTAGATGTGCTGAACCGCCTGGTACAACGCGGCAACACAGTGCTGGTAATAGAGCACAACCTAGATGTAATTAAGTACGCCGACTATGTAATAGACGTGGGCCCAGAAGGTGGCCACCGCGGCGGCAACATTATAGCCGTAGGTACACCAGAGGAAGTAGCTAAAAACAAGGTAAGCCACACGGCTTTGTTCCTAAGGGAAGAGTTAGGAATGAAGTAGGAATGTAATTGCCACACAGAAATAGTAGAGCCGCAAGATTTTGCGGCTCTTTCTTTGTATACCGAAGCCGCTCACTTCTGCATTAAATCATAACTTCACAGCGCTATGAAAAACCACATACTACTATTACTATTTATCATCAGCACTTGTACCCTTCATGCGCAAGGCGATGGAATAACCGTCTACAATAATGGCGACGCCAACGATTTAGTTAAAGTATACGAGAATGACGCGGAAGCAACTTTGCGCATGTATGCGCATAAAGACAGTCTTAGCTTAAAGTACATAGATGTAGGCATGTACATCCGCAGTATGAATGGCACCAAAGTGGCGTTGATACTACATACCGGCAAGCCCGCTTCATTATACGCCATTAAAGGTGAAGGTCTGCAAAAAATTGGCACTTCTAAGTCGGTTATTAATTATGGGGCAGACTTGTATTTGGAATACGCCGATGTAAACTTTGATGGCAATAACGACCTGCTGTTGCGTGCGCCTACCATAGGCGCCCATGGCAACGTAAAGTGCTACAATTTCATTTTCGATGCGGAGAAGAAAGAACTACTTGAGGTAACACCAAAATACTACGAAAACGTAGTGGTAGATAAGCAAGGTAAGTGTGTGTACAGCAAGAGCTATGGCAGTGCTTGCGGCACTTCCAACAAAGCTAAATACACTTTTACCGGCACTAGCATTGACCGTGCTGAATCGGTAAGCTTTTCTGCCGATTGCCTAAATGAATCGGGCAGGATAACCATAAGAGAAGGAACCAATGTAACAGGTGTAAAAGTGCTACCCACCAAAGCAGCCTGGGCAATATTTGAAACAAGCCTGTGGGATACGAGTAAGACTTGGGAGACCGATAAATAGCGCATTGCGGTATAGCTACTTCGTCAACTCTTTGCAGTAATTCTCTTCCCTTTCTATCTTACAGCCCCAAACCTTATACCCCTATGCAGTACCGCAGAATGCCCATTGAAATTGAAAGCCCTGAGGAGATGGGCTACAGCACAATAAAGTACAACCTTGCCGAAAGTTCAGTGCGCGATATAACGCTGGAGCATATCGATATCGACTTTAAAAAGCTGGTACTTTTCTATGGCGAGCACAAGGGCATAGTAAAACTGCGCAAGGCTATATGCGAGGGGAGCAAAGTGCTAGGCATAGACGATGTACTAGTAACTACGGGTGCAGCAAAGGCGCTATTTATAGTGGCCACAACACTACTAAGCGCTAGCGACCATTTGGTGGTTATCCGCCCCAACTATGGCACCAACCTAGAAACACCTAGGGCTATTAACTGCCCTATGACGATAGTTGAATTGAGCTTTGAAGATGGCTTTGAGATAGACGTAGATGCCGTTGCTAAAGCCATACAGCCTAATACCAAATTGATAAGCATTACCAATCCGCATAACCCTAGCGGCAAGCTATATAGCCAAGCCACCATCAATGCATTGATAGCCTTAGCTGAAAAACAAGGCTGCCATTTTCTAGTAGATGAAACCTATCGCGACTTAAATTTTCAAACGGAGTTATTGCCTTATGAGGCAGAGAAATCTAAGCACGTTATCTCAGTTTCATCGGTATCGAAATCGTTCGGCGCACCGGGTATACGTATGGGTTGGGTAATATGCCGCGACCAAAAGTTGATGCACGCCCTTCTTGCTGCTAAGGAGCAAATAGCCCTTTGCAATTCGGTAGTAGATGAAGAAATAGCCTGGTACCTACTTAGCCACAAGCAGCAGTTTATAGCACCAAACCACGCCCATATACGCAGCAACTTTGCTTACCTTAAGCAATGGTTTGCCGCGCAGCCATTTTTAGAATGGGTAGAGCCACAGGCAGGGGTAGTGTGTTTCCCGCGGGTAAAGACGGAATATAAGGTAGATACCGAACAACTGTACAGCGCTTTGTACCATGAATATGCCACCATAGTAGGCCCTGGCCACTGGTTCGAAAAAGAAAAAAACTACATGCGCATCGGATTTGGCTACCCGCTTCAACAAGAATTGATTGGTGGCTTGGGCAACCTTCAAGCATGCCTTCAACGTTTTGCTGTAAAAATTCAATAGTAAACACACAATAAAACGAATAAGTAAGCTTTTAGAACATTTCGTTAACATTAAGTGTTTATTCATCATTTATTTTCGCATTTATCGTGTCCTTATTGTAACTTTTGCTGAATTATGAAATACAACCTGTCCCCTTTCATTCTATTTCTATTTACGTTTTTTAGTATCACTGCTACTGCGCAAAACTTTGCCATAAGCGGCACCATCCGCGATGGTAGCAATGGAGAGGAGCTGTTAGGCGCTTCGGTAGCTGTAAAGGAACTACCCGGTACTGGTGCCATTACCAATGCCTACGGCTTTTACTCGCTTACCTTGCCTAAGGGTCAGTACACCATTACTGCCCGCTACCTAGGCTTTGCCGACTCATCGGTAACAGTAACGCTTGAAAGCAACAAGCAAATCAACTTCAGCCTTGGCAGTGCAAGCACTACGCTTAAAGA
>JAFDYM010000387.1 GCA_018267435.1 Bacteroidota bacterium
CTTGAATTGCAAGATACCTCATTAAAATTGGATATCTTTCTTTAAGGGCCGCCAACTCGGTAGCACTTACCTGGAATTCTCCATCTTTATCGATGTAATAAATTGGACTATTACCTGCAAATGAATAATCTGTAGTTGAAGGAAATTGTTTCCAGTAAGGATCTCTACTCAAAAACCTTCCTATTCTAGTATCATAAATCCTGGCACCAAAATCAAGGCTGTTGTTATCCCCCTTCACCTCATCGTCCTTCTCCTTACCGTTGAAGCCGTATCGGTAGTTGGTAGGGCTATATTTGCGGCCGTCCATTGCCATACCGAAAGGATAGTAATTCAATCGGCTGTAACCTAAGCATGGCTTGAGTTTTCAAAGAACGGCGTTGGGCAAAAACTTGCAGTATCTGCAAAAAATCAGCATAAAAGTGCAGCATTTTTGCAGCTCAATTTCCCCCTTTTTACTGGCTAAATATACGCATTTATTTCATCTGTTCTCTCTTATTAAGGATGTTCGGCGTAGTTGGCAAACGGAACCAAAATAGAACGGAGTGTTGTACTCCGCAAACTGAAACTCCCCAGTGGTTGAAGCTTTCAGCTTCGCACTACCGCTAAGTTAAACTTTCAGCTTATTATCTTCATATAGCACAAATAAATATCCCCGCATGGGGGGCGGCACCCCCCATGCGGGAAACCCGATTTGCTTTTGCCCTGTTCGCTGTTGTATCTTTGCATTGTAAAGGCCGATTTTGGGATTAGCGTTCTTCTGTCGGCTGGCTTCTGTTCCTGTTTAATAGCTAGGACAGCCACGGGAGTTAACCGCATGGTTAATGGCGAGCTTGCCTCGCCACCACACAGTTCCGTTCATTGTTTTATTACAAATAATCTTTCTGCCCTGTGCAGTGTTGCAGCGAATACCACCATTAGCGCGAACAACGATACTGCATGGGGATTGTGTATGGTGAAACCCTGCCCAAGGGGGTGGCTATAGGGTATGCCCCTGTTTGCCATATGGCCTATACGCCCTTGGGATTGTGAACAGTGTTCTGCCCTACGCAGTGTTGCAGCGAATACAACCATTAGCGCGAACAACGATACTGCATAGGGATTGTGTATGGTGGAATCTGCTTTATGCAGTTTTGACGGCGAATACAACCATTAGCGCTTTCAACTATACGACATAAAGATGTGTATGGTGATTTTCTCTGCTGCCAAAGCCTCGCTAAAGGCGGAAGGCAGTGGATGCGTGCCGCGTAGTGTAAACCTCGCGGTATTTACCGAGGAACTGTTTGGCTCCCGTTTTATTTTTTATTGTACCCTTGGTCGGCGTCCCCGCCTACCAATATTGATATGCCGCTTGCTTAATAGCAAGGGGCTATTGGTATTTATATATGATTACACCGATTGATTGAGATTACACAGATAATACCTTGTTGCGTTTTCTTCTCTTTTTATGCTCTATGTTCTCGGCATTCCTCTATGTTTAATAAGTATATTTAAATACTTCAGCGCTAGGGCCCACAGTATGTAGGCACGTGGTGCGCAACAGTACGCACAGGGCGCAACAGTAAGGCCCATTAAAAAAATCCCCTTCCCTTTTTACGCGCAAGCTATTACCTTCGGTGGTGTGAAAAAGAAATTGATCATTACCGGTGCTTCAGGCTTTTTAGGCTACCACCTGCTGCGTGCCGCCGCCCAGCAGTACGAGGTATATGCCTTATATAACCAAAAGCCGCTGCACTATGCGCAGGCTACACCTTTGCACTGCGATATTACCAACTATATACAGCTAGGCAATTACTTTGAAGATATTGAACCCGATGCGGTGATACATGCCGCGGCCATGGCCGATGCCAACTATTGCCAGCAGCATAAAGCGGAAAGCTATGCCGCCAATGTAGATGCTAGCAAAAACATAGCGGGCCTTTGTAGCGACTATAAAATACCGCTGGTATACACCAGTACCGATTTGGTTTTCGATGGCAAGCAAGGCATGTACACCGAGGCCGATGGCAAGAACCCATTAAGCATATACGGCGAGCACAAAAGCATAGCCGAAGATGAAGTGCTGCATATATATCCTAACGCTACGGTTGCGCGCCTGCCTATGATGTTCGGCTATGCCGATGCCAGCGATGCCAACTACCTGCAAAAGTTTATAGCGCAAATAAAGCGCGGCGAAACGGTAAGCTTGTTTAACGATGAGTACCGCAGCGTAGGCGGCGCAGCAAGCATAGCCAAAGGCATAGTGCATGTGCTAGGTAGGGTAGAAGGTGTAGTGCATATAGCAGGCAAGGAACGCCTATCGCGTTATCAGTTTGGCGCAAAGGCCGCCAAGGCATTCGGCTTGAACGAGGCGTACTTGTCATCGTGTAGTCAAAAAGATGTAAGCATGGCTGCGCCTAGGCCTGCCGATGTATCGCTGAACATTGAGAAGGCTTTGGCACTTGGTTACAATCCGCTAAACGTGGATGATGAATTGAATTTAGTAGCACAATCAAGTTTTTATGAGTAGGGTAAGGTTGCTATTAGCTTGTATAATGCTATGTTGTATGCATGCTAAGGCGCAGGAAACAATGCTTAAGCCTGGCCGCATTATATTCTATAATGTCGAAAATTTGTTCGATACTATCGATGAGCCGGATAAGGACGATGCTGAGTTTCTACCTAGCGGCAAAGCGAAATGGAACAGCGAAAGATATAAACTAAAGCTGCAACATATAGCGCAGGTTATCGATTCGCTTACCGATACTATACAGCCATTTGTAATAGGCCTGGCAGAGGTAGAAAATAAGCAAGTGCTTGAAGACTTAATAAAGCTGCCTAGCATGCGCGGTATAGATTGGGGTATTGTGCACCACGACTCGCCCGATGAGCGTGGCATAGATGTAGGCATACTGTACAACAAAGGTGTAGTAGACGAGCGCATAGGAACTCACCTAAGTGTAAATATAGAAGGCGACCCTACACGAGATATAGTGTATTTAAAATGTTATTTATACGAGGGCGAGCCTTTCTGGATATTTGTAAACCACTGGCCTAGCCGCCGCGCCGCTACCGATAGCACGGGCCAAAAACGCATGATAGTGGCCAATACCTTGCTGAAAAAGATAGAGAACCTATATCTAGGCGAGCCATTTGCCAGTGTAATAGTAATGGGCGACCTAAATGATACCCCTACCGATAGCAGTACGCAGGCATTGCTCAACTTTAAGTTTGTAAACCCCGAGTATCAGGCTTTGAACAACCTAATGCTACCCCTTATGCAGCAGGGCAAATACACGGTAGCTTATAAGGAACAGAAAAGTATTTTCGACCAGATAATCGTATCGAACTACTTGCTGAAAAAGAACGACAGGTGTACCATTCGCAATGGGCAGGCACATATATATGCGCCTAACTGGTTGTTGTTTCAGCACAACAAATACGGCGCTATACCTAACCGCACTTACAGCTATGGCAAGTACACCGGCGGCTATAGCGACCACCTACCTGTGTATATAGATGTAGTGTTTAAGTAGGC
>JAFDYM010000388.1 GCA_018267435.1 Bacteroidota bacterium
AATAGTAGAAGGCATATTGCTATTTACGGACAAGCGCATCCGCGACTTATGCGACATAAAGATATTTGTAGATGCTGAACCAGATGACCGCGTAATACGCATTATAGAGCGCGATGTACAGGAGCGTGGCCGCCAGGTGGGCGATGTAATTAGCCGTTATGATGTGGTGAAGAATATGCACTTTCAGTTTATAGAGCCTACTAAGCGCTTTGCCGATATTATAATACCTCAAGGTGGCGAAAACCAAGTAGCCATAGATATGATGGTGGCAATTATAAAAATGAAGCTGCAACAGGAAACTGTGGCACAATCTTAGTAGTACACAAATTCAAACAAAACCCGAGATGATGAAAAAACTATTTATTGGCGCATTCGCCTTTTGTAGCCTAGCAGCCATAAGCGGCTGTAAAGATGGTGGCATAAACATTTTTACCATTGAAGATGATAAAACGTTTGGCGCGCAAGTAGAGGCCGAGATAGCAGCTAACCCTACCGAGTACCCTTTGCTGCCACGTACTGGCAACGAAGCAGCCTATGCTTACCTTGAGGCTATGCGCGATGAGATATTGGCTTCGGGCAAGCTAAACCACCGTACCGATTTTGTATGGAAACTTTACATTATTAACGATGATAATACGCAGAACGCATTCTGCACACCTGGTGGCTACATATATGTATATACAGGGTTAATAAAGTACCTTGACAATGCATCGTCGCTAGCTGGTGTACTAGGCCACGAAATGGCACATGCCGATCGCCGCCACAGTACCGACCAAATGACAGAGCAATATGGTCTAAGCACCTTGCTGCAAATAGTAGTAGGCGAAAACCAAAATGCCTTGGCAGATATAGCAGCAAACCTCACCAGCTTGGCATTTAGCCGCGGGCACGAGAAGGAAGCCGACGAATACTCGGTAGAATACCTTTGCCCTACACAGTACCGTGCCGATGGCGCTGCCGATTTCTTTATTAAAATCAACAACTCAGGCGCACAGCAGCCGCCGGCATTTCTTAGCACACACCCTAACCCAGAAAATAGGGTAACCAATATACAGACTAAAGAAAACGACCTTGGCTGCAACAATACCCCTACCAACCAGGTAGAAATAGCCAACTACAATAGCTTTAAAGCATTGTTCTAGGCCGAAAAAGACATAAAACAGAAACGCCAGAGGTAATCCTTCTGGCGTTTCTGTTTTATGTAAAGCTCAATGCTGTTTGAAATTCCTTTAACACAAAACTGCGGCGGTGTAGCGGTGTATAGCCATACTGCAATATGGCATCGCGGTGGGCCTTGGTGCCATAGCCTTTGTTGTTTAACCAGCCGTACTGTGGGTACTGCTCATGCATTTGCTCCATGTACTCATCGCGGTACGTTTTGGCTAGTATGCTTGCAGCTGCTATGTTCATGTATTTGCCGTCGCCTTCTACTATGGTGGTATGGGCTATGTTTTTGTAAGGCTTAAAGCGGTTGCCATCTACGGCTATATGCTCAAATGTACTCGTCAACTTATCTAGCGACAAATGCATGGCAAGAAAAGATGCCTGAAGGATATTGATGCTATCAATCTGAACATTGTCTATTGCCGTTACTGCAAACTCTGTAGCTTCTTGTTCTATGATGATGCGCAGTTGCGCGCGCTGTTCGTAAGTCAGCTTTTTGCTATCGTTTAGCAATGTGTTTTTAAACCGCTTAGGCAGTATAACCGCAGCGGCAAACACGGGGCCTGCCAGGCAGCCACGGCCTGCTTCATCGCAGCCCGCCTCTACTACTTTGGTTTGGTAACACAGCTTTAGCATACGCCAAATATAAGCATCAGTTTACTACCACTTGGTCTTTACCTTGTCGTGCCATTTGCCTAGAGTTTCTGGGCCTAGGTTTACAAGTACACTAGCATATACCATACGACCAATACCAGGGCCACCATACACTTGGTAGTTGCGCTTGCTTATAAGGTTAGAGCCGCCTATTTTGAAGGTGGTAAATATCTTTTGTACCTCCCAGCTTATTTGTGCATCGAGCAAGCTATAGGTAGGTATATAGCCGCTAAACTGCGGCGAACCGTTAAAGTCGAAACCTTGTATCCATTTGTAGTTAACGTTAAAGCCGAAGCCCTTAGCCTTGCCTAGCTTAATGTTATTACCACTTATACCTACGTTAAACTTATGCTCAGGCGTGTTGTAGGCTGGTATAATAGGGTCATCGCTGCCCATTAGGTTTATCTTGTTCCAGCTGTAGTTACCATTAAGCGAGTAGTTATTAATAAAGAAGTAGTTGATGCCCACTGCCACACCATAGGTCATTACCCTATCGGCACTGTTAGCCGATACACGATACACTTGGCCTATTTGTTTTGTAAAACCTATGTTTTGGACTGTAGCACCTATTTGGTAACCTAGGAAATAGCGATACAAGCTTACATAAGCGCTACCATCTATATACACTTTGTTCTTTATGGTTCCTTTATAGCCTATCTCAAAAGTTTGGGCACGCTCAGGTCTTACTTTAGGTACGTTCTTGTAAACAATCTGTGTATCGTTAGGCACAGGGCTATCGAAGTAATCTTGTAGCGACTCTATAGTAGCTATCGAGTCGACACCATTAAGGTTACCGATCAATATGGCGCGGCCTACGTTGTAGTACAGGTACTGGTCCTGCAAGGTAGGGTTGCGTATAGCGCTTGAATACGATATGCGGAAGGTGTGATTCTTTTTGTAAGAATAAACTATAGAGCCCGCAGGTGTAACCAAGAATGGAAAGTTTTGGTTCTTATCTACACGCACCGTAGCCGATAGTACAATTTCATGCTTTTGGCTCATACCAAAGCTGAACTTCTTATTCAAGTTTACATACATGCCCACTTCCCAGTTGCGTATCAAGCGGCGCGCACTATCTATTACTATCTGCTGTCCATTGCCATCCAGCAATATGTTGCCTGCGGTATCGCGTGCGTAGTTCCGCACCATGGTATCGCTAAATATGGTACCGCGCGAGTCGGGAAAATACATACGGAAGCTGGCACCTGGCATTATTTCTAATATAGGTTCACTTGCGCCCTTCTTTTTAGGCTCAAACTTATACTCGCCTTGTACATGCACCATTTTCGATCGGTCGTAGAACAAAGTTCCGCCTTGCTCAAATGCAGTTCGGCTAGTTATATCGTTCAGCACCGAGTCGAACTGTGGGGTACCAGGCACCAACCTTGAATTGGCACTTCCAAATATGCTAAAGGTGTCGGCATAGTTACGCGCCATTTGGTGCCATAGGGTAAGCGAATCCTGGTATAATGCCAACACACCGTTAGCAACAGCATTGATAGAATCGTAATTGCTTAGCCAAGCCGGCGATGCCGTAGAAGGAAATCCCGGCAAGTTGCGTACACGTGTGCCAGGTGCTGTTACGCCAGGTACACCATTGTTCCAAAATGAAACATAGTTCTGTTGCCATTGGTTATCGTTCTTGGCATACTGTTGCATTTTAAGTGCTGTAAACACCGCATCGTACGAGTTGCCCGAATTTTCGAAAGTGGCGTATGCGCGTATGTAAAACTTATCATTCTGCGCTATCTCGGCACGCAGGTGGTTAATCATTAAGCCCCTTAGGCTATAGCGGTTATCGCCTTGGTATACTGTAGTACCTGTACCAAAGTTGTAAGCTAATCGAGCCTCTATTTTATCGGTTATTTTATAGTGTAAGGCTGTACTGGCCTTCATGTTGCGCACCTTGTACTCTACAACATCCTGCTCAAGGTAACCTGTACGGAAAAACTGCTTTAACCCCGGGTATTGGCGGTTGAAAAAGTTATTGTCGTAATTGTTGCTGCCTGCAGTTGGCAGCTCATCTCCATAGCGGTTTACGGCATCGTATCCGCCGGGGTTGCCCACAGGTTGCCAACTATTGGTAGATGCCGCCATGTTATCAGCTATCCAATCATTTGCTCGCAGGTAGCTAAAGTTTAGTTTAAAGGCAAACTTATCGGTGCCCGCCCTGTTCTGTATCACTTTTGCATAGCGGAAAGCCCCCTCGAACAAGCCCCTTTCGCCACCTTTTACCATCATGGTAAGGCCTTGGTGTATAAAAGGGTTTTTGGTATGTAAGCTTACTACGCCGTTAAAAGCATTTGGGCCATATAGCGGGCTAGATGCACCTACTATCAGGTCAACTTTTTGTATATCAATATCGGTAGCACCGGCAAAGTTGCCTATACTAAAACTAAGGCCCGGTGCTTGGTTATCTGCACCATCTAGCAATTGTAATGAGCGTACAGGTGAGGTACTGTTGAACCCCCTAGTGTTTATTACTACAAAGCCCATACTTGCAGAGGTCATATCCACGCCCTTTAAGGTGCTTAAGCCTTCGTAAAAGGTAGAAGATGCCGTTTGCTTAATAGCCTGTAGGCCCATACTTTCTACCGTAAGGGCACTTTGCTGTTGTTTTTCGGTTATACGGCTATCTACTACTACCACATCCTTCAGCATAGTTTCCGATTGGCCTAGGCGCATGGTAAAACTGCGCTTAAGGTCGGCTTCGGTATTTATGCTTATTTCTTGATTTTCATAGCCTATATATGAAAACACTAACACAAAAGGCGGCTTTTCGGTTATCTTCAGTTCAAACTTACCATCTATATCGGCCACAGCTCCATTTTGTGTTCCTTTCACCAATACGGTTGCACCTATAAGGGCTTCACCGGTTTGTTTATCAAGCATAATGCCCGAAATATTCTGTGCGAACAAGGTAGGGCACAGTATCATAAACAACACTACTAGGGTATAACAATGCTTCATACAGTCGGAATATGTAATTTGAATATAAACATAAACACCTAACAGTAAAACACTTTTTTACTTTTGCAGTTCTCCACCACAACATATTTATGGCAGTTAGAATATTAGTAACAGGCGGTACTTTCGATAAAGAGTACGACGAAATAAACGGTAGGTTATACTTTAAGGATACGCATGTAGATGAGATATTAAAGCTGGGTAGGTGCAACCTAAGCACGGTTGCTACCACTTTAATGATGATTGATAGCTTGGAAATGGAAGACAGCCACCGCCAAAATATTATTGAGCATTGTAACAACTGCGGCGAAAATAAAATAGTAATAACACACGGTACCGATACCATGGCTACAACAGCTGCAGTATTGGGAGCTGCGGCACTTAATAAAACTATAGTACTAACAGGGGCATTGGTGCCGTACAAGTTCGGCAGTTCCGACGGGCTATTTAATTTAGGTTCGGCACTAGCATTTGTACAGGCACTGCCAGCCGGGGTGTATGTAGCCATGAATGGCCGCTACTTTAACTGGGATAATGTGCGCAAGAACAAACAAACGGGTGTGTTTGAAGAGGTAAAATAGCCGCGGAAATTCTATGTTAAGAAAACTTGAGCCTTTGCAACACTTTATTATATTCGTCAACCGATAAAAAAACCTGAACCCAATGAGAAAGCTTTTGCCTGTTTTATTGCTGCTAGTTATAGCCGCAGGCTGCAATAAAGAGAAAGTATATACTGAAAACCTTCAAGGCGAATGGGAGGTATACAAGTATTTGTTATATAATGTTGACCGTACTACTTTATACAACAGCCAATACCCTAGTTACCGTATAACATTTAGCGGCAGCAACTATACCGAATCATATGGTATTGGAGATACTACAACCGTTAATGGCACCTTTAGCTTTGCTGATAACGATGAAAAGATAGTGCTGAACTATAAAACATATACCTACACCCCAGTACTTGACTCGGCAAACAATGTAATAGATAGCATTGAAGTGGCTAAAGATGCAAAACGCGAGTATACTATCTTTAACCTTACTAAAGACCATGTACAGCTACGCAACGATAGCTCGCAGCTATATATGCGCAAACTGGTAGAATAATTTACCCTAACACCATAAACCCTATAACGTGAAAAAATACCTAGTTTTTGGTTTGGCAGCTGTGTTCTTTCTTGCTGCTTGTAATAAAAAGGCTTTCCTTAAAAAGATACAGAATACATGGAAAATGGATACGTATTTGTTCGATGGACAAAACCGTACCGTATACTTTGATACTACCTACCGCGAGTACCAGCTAAACTTAACTGATGATGATTTTTATTCAATAAGCTATAAGCAGTACTTTTTTAGTCCCGACTCTGCCATATTGGTAGATACTTTGGGCTACGACTCAACTGCCATGGATTGGGTATTAGATTACGATACGCTGCGTTTTATAGATACTACAATAGTACCTTATTTTGAAACAGGTACTTGGAACTTGCTAAACAGCGAAGAGGACCTACAGCTTCGCAACGATAGCACTAACACACCTGCTATATACCGCATACTTGACCTTGACGGCAAGAACTTGAAACTGAAGAAAGGCAACGAAGAATTCTACTTTACTAACTAGAAACTTGCTATATAACTGAAGAAGCCATCGCCAACAGCGGTGGCTTTTTTGTTGGACTAAACCCCATATAGCAACTTAAGGCTAGATATGCTGCATACAATAGTTAATATGCGCACACAAAACATATATTAACCAGCTAAGAAAAACTATTGGCGAATAGGGTTTAAGGTTTACTTTAGCAAGCGCATGGAATTGAAGCTAGACGACATTAAAAAGCCGATTGAGAAGGAGCTGGATGAATTTGAAATCCGTTTCCGCAAGTCTATGCAAAGCAATGCCCCATTGCTTGACCGCATTACCCACTACATAGTTACACGCAAGGGCAAGCAAATGCGCCCCATGTTTGTGTTTCTATCGGCCAAGTTGTGCGGAGAGATAAACGAAGCTACCTACGTAGCGGCATCGTTGGTAGAGATACTGCACACCGCCACTTTGGTGCACGATGATGTGGTAGATGATTCGTACCAACGCCGTGGCTTCTTTTCTATCAATGCCCTGTGGAAGAACAAGATAGCAGTATTGGTGGGAGACTACCTATTGGCAAAGGGCTTGTTGCTATCTGTAGAAAACAACCAGTACCGCCTGCTACAACTATTAAGCAACACCATACGCGAAATGAGCGAGGGTGAGTTACTCCAACTGGAGAAGGCACGTAAACTGGATATTAAAGAAGGTATCTATTTCGACATCATCCGTCAGAAGACTGCATCATTGATTGCCTCGGCATGTGCATGTGGTGCAACAACAACTGCCAATGGAGATGAAAGCAAAGTAGATGCAGTGAAGTTGATGGGTGAAAAAATCGGTATTGCCTTCCAGATAAAAGATGACCTGTTTGATTACGAAGAAGCAGAGATAGGCAAGCCGCGCGGTATAGATATTAAGGAGCGTAAAATGACTTTG
>JAFDYM010000389.1 GCA_018267435.1 Bacteroidota bacterium
CAAAGCGATAGTGCGAAAAGCGCTGTCGCTTTTTTGTTTATATCAATCACTCTGTCAATATATACAAAAAAGAAGGGCACCCGTTCCTCAGGCGCCCTCTAACTAAAAAAGCATTGGTATATATTGTTGTATAGGCTTATGGTATTATACTGCTTTAGTCGCCACTACCGTGCCGAACTTACTTTTAAACTGTAAAGAATTGTGAATGTGGGGGGAAGAGTAAGTCTCTTAATCTTTTTCCTTCGTGGCTTTGTGCCTTTGTGGCTATTGTATTTACCCTTGGGGTAAGGGCAAAAAAACGGGCGTCCGAACCACCAGACGCCCAACCTTAAACCAAAAAAAACCTCACTATGAAAACCTATAAGTTTGTTCTACACAAGGTTCCTAAAGGAGCCCCTGACCTCTCCGTTTAGGAACCTTTTATCCTCTGCACCGTTTCATGATACAAATATACGGACGCTGGCATCCTAAGTTTATGAGCCTAGTCAGTTGTTAAACTGATCTTCGTAATCCTCATAATCAAGCAGTTCAATATGAATTATTGATACTATATCAGAGAAAGAACAAGCCCCGCATCATTTGCGAGTTGCAAATATAGCGGGGCCAGTACAATTGAAATTATGATTTAAGTAAGCTTTTATCCTAGTCTAGCAGTACCCGTTTTACCGTAACACCCTTACTGCTAGTTGCTTTCACAAGGTACACCCCTTTGGCTAAACCCGTAGCATTCAGCACATAAGCGCTACCATTTTTTGTTATCTGCACATTGCACAGCTTACCTGTCGGCTCGTACATTTCGATATTCAGGTCTTCATTTGCCGCATGTTGCACATAGAACAAGCCATTGCTTGGGTTAGGAAAAACGCTAATATCTATCTCCGCCTTAGCATCTTCAATACCTACAGCCAATTCGCAGGCATCTACACGGTACAGGTTCGTTTTCTGCGTATCCATATTTACATAGTTCTGGTAAGCGGTAAAGTATATGGCGCCATCATGTTTTAAAAACCACTGCGGCACCGAGTTACCTACAGGCGATATATCTACCTTGTGCATACCATCGGCATCGCCGAAATAGTACTCTTTCTCCTCATTAGGAAAATTGCCTATAGCTATCCCTGCAATTGGGTAATCGGCACATACAATAGCGGTATGCGCTAAGTCGTAATATGCCTCTTTATCGTAAAAGTTCAACTCCTTGCTGTAGTAAAAACTAGTACCTGCCGTAGTGCCGTCAGTTACCCAAGTACCGGCATCGGCACCCATACCAAAACCAGTTACACCCACATACACCTTATTGCCATTAATACCGTTTCGGTACATTGTAATGTTGGGGCCTTGTACGGTTGTAAATTGTGTAAGCTGCAGCAACTGCGATGTAGCAAAACTATACACATATAAATTTTGCACGTAAGGAGATTGCTGATAAAAACGGAACAAAATATAGTCGTCGGTAATAACACTATTGTTCTTTACACCATTATCGTACAAGGTAACACCTACCGTATTTTCTGTTTGCACGCTACCGCTGGCTGTTACTTTTTTTATAGTTACCGATCCATACTGCGAAGGAGAAATGCAGTAGTAAAACTCGCCGCCCTTGTAACCGGTTAGGCTAATGTTCCCCGTGGTTTGGCTACAGCTATCCAATACGCGCACTGTAGTTCCATCGGTACAGCAAAGATACTCTTTGGTGGTGCTAAGCTTGGTGTAGTAAATAATAGTGTCGTAAACGCGTACGGCATGGTTGGCCCAGTTGGCCACGGCATCGTCTATCCTTACAGGCGCCGCCGTTAGGTCCGTACTCCATATCCCTCTACCAAGAAACACCACCGCCTTATCCTTCACCTGCTCGGCATCCATTATCGGGTCGACATTAGGGAAATATGCTAGGCTATCTATACTGCTGGCATCAAAGCTCCATAGCTTTAAGTTGCTGCTGTTATCGCGGCTCATGCTCCAAGCTATGCCGTTTATAAAGCCGAAATAATTGGTTTGAAAAAGGTTGCCATCCATACGCACCGATAGCGGTACATTGCCCACAAGGGTTTCGTTGCCGGTAGCGGCATCTATACGGTAAACCTCGGGTTGAGAAAAATAGGTGTAGTAACCATATAGCTGGCCCTGTACTTCTTTTATTTCGTTGTAGGGGGCATTGGCCTTAACTACGGTAAGACCCGCGGGCTGCGCCTGGGTAAGGGCGACGGCCATGGTAAAAATTGAGAGTAGCGTTGTCTTCATGTACTATGTTTTTTGCATAGGTACATGCTTTCATTTGTTGGTATGCTGTATTAGTAAGAATGTGGGGGAAGTGGGAGGAGGGTTAGCCTATTGCCATTTTTGCCACATCCTTCCATATATAAGGAGGTATTGCATCTTTAAGCTTCCAAGTTATACTCATCGGCTTAGAACCATAATGCTCTTTGTAAAAAACTTCCCCTAAAAACACAAACCCCATTGTGTTACCGTATTCATCTTCATTCCTCTCCCTTACAAAAAGTAATATTCGCCGTCCTTGTTTTATATGATTAATATAACTCAACCCTCTTGAGCCTTCTGCGTTTACCGCATTTTGAGATTGCCAATGAAAAAGATTTGGGCTAAGTGCATAATCTTCATATCGAGTTGTTGGAGAAAAGTCTTTCTCTGCTTTTTCCAATGTTACAAATAGCGTTTCAATATTATGCTCTTTATTAACTCCAACACCTTCTCTTATTGGCGACTTCTTTTCGTAAGTAGAAAACTTCAGCGCAGCTAATATTTGATCGCGCGTATATCGGCTATGAACCATTAGAGGTTGTTCTACAGGCAAAAGTATAGGGTATTCTATATAATGAATCTCTGCTATTAGAAGTTGCATCAATGCTGTTATCTCCTCACTTAACTCTTTTCTTTCTCCTATTGCCCTTATGCTATCTTCAAGATTTCCGTGTAACATAGCATCTTGCCATACATCGTAGTGCAACATTAAACACATACTCTTTTCCTCTTCCGTTAACTCATCAAGCGATATTTTAAAATGCCGTTTAGATATCTTTTCAATGAACCTAAAATATTTAATCGAGCTACAGCCCAGCCATTTCTTGTATATAGCCCTTAAGATCTCCTTCTCATATTTTCCGTTAACATCCTCATTGTTTGCTAATGCGCACAGCTTAGTCCACGTTGTTATCTTATAAATTGACTGAAGAGGGATATTGTAAAACGCAGTAAAATTCTTAAGCGTTAAAGGCAATGTAGAGTTGTATTTATAATTGACTACTTTATTAATAAGATGATTTATATTAAGTCTTGTAGCCTTATTTATGTTTTGAATGATTATTGTTTTTGCCTTCTCTTCTAAAACTATAGAGCAGCCCAACGGTAAGTGAGGAAAGCTATCCTCTATTTCTTTTTTAATTGATGTGTGGGTTTTGCCTATCAATGCCCTAAACTTACTTTCGAAATCATATTCCGCTCTCGAATTACCAACGAAGTCCAAAACCGTTAAGCACTCCTTGCCATCGCTTAATCTCAAACCCCTTCCAAGTTGTTGTAGAAACACTGTCAGGCTTTCTGTTGGCCGTAGGAACATTACAGTATCTATTTCAGGTATATCTACCCCCTCGTTAAATATATCAACTACAAATAAATAATTTATATCGCCTTTTGTAATCTGTTTTTTTAGCTCGTCTCTTCTATTTGAATTTTCACTGACCAAGTATTCCGCCTTATATCCTGCCAGTAAAAACTTTTCAGCCATATATTTTGCGTGTTCTTGTGTAACACAAAAACCCAAACATTTTACTGCACTAATATCCTTTACATATTTATCAAGCGCATGTATAATTTCACCTACTCGCCTATCGTTCGAAGTGTAAATTTTAGTTAGCTCGCTTGCATCATACTTCCCTCGCGCCCATTGTACACTAGTAAGGTCTACGCTATCCGTTATTCCAAAATACTGAAATGGGCACAATAACTTTCCAGTTAAAGCCTCCGGCAATCTTATCTCAGCCGCTATTGTGTTGCAAAAGTCTGTAAGGATATCATCTCCATCCATACGCTCAGGAGTGGCCGTTAGTCCTAACAATATTTTAGGTCTAAACTTTTGCAATATGGGTCTATAGCTTGAAGCCTTTATATGATGTACTTCATCAATTACGATATAATCATAATATTCACTACCTAGGCTCAGTTCAAGTATTCTATTATTTAGTGTTTGAACAGATGCAAATACCACATCGTACTTTTCGGGCTTCTCTCCATCCACCCATAGTTCTCCAAAATTATTGTCTTTCAAAACACCTCTATACGTCCACATTGCCTGCTTTAGAATCTCCATTCTATGTGCTACAAAAAGTAACTTTGCCTGCGGATTATTCTGGAGAACTCTCTTAAAATCGAAGGCCGAAATCACGGTCTTACCCGTACCAGTGGCAGCCACAACCAAATTACGCCATCTATTATGTACTTCCCTCTCCGATTGTAGTACCTCCAATATTTCACTCTGAAAGTTGCGAGGCTTTATGTCGAAAATATATCCTGGCAATTCATTACCACTTTTCCGCTCAGCTTTCAATGCGGCTCTCAATTTCTCTGTATGGATTGTAGGGTCAAAATACTCGAAGTCTGTATCTTGCCAATAGGTATCAAATGTTTTTTTAAACTTATCTATTATATGTGGTATTTCTTTCGTTGTCACTTTTATATTCCATTCTAATCCATTGGTAAGTGCCGATCTGGATATATTAGATGAGCCTATATAGCCTGTATGAAATCCCGTATCTCTATAAAATAAATAAGCCTTTGCATGTAATCGTTCGTTATCAGTATTGTATGAAACTTTTACCTCTGCGTTTTTGAAACTAGATAGGAACTCTACAGCTTTTAAATCTGTAGCACCCATATACGATGTTGTTATTATTTGAAGTTTTCCCCCTCTGTCTGTAAACTCCTTTAGTTCCTTCTCGAAGATTCTTATTCCCGTCCATTTAATAAATGATACTAGAAAACAAATCTTATCTGCCGATAAAATCTCTTTCCTTATTTCTGTTTCTAACGAAATACTTGCGTTACTACCTGTAAACAACTCACTTTGTGAGAAGC
>JAFDYM010000038.1 GCA_018267435.1 Bacteroidota bacterium
CTATTTGCTGCGTAGTAAGCTGCGGAAAGTATTTAAGTAGAATATCCATGTGGCGTAAAGTTGTTACATTTTTGGGTAAACCCCAAAGCCGCATTACAAACCAAGTTATACCTATCATGTAAATAAAAGAGCCGTCACGAAGTTTCGTGGCGGCTCTTTTTACAATCATCGTCCAATTATTTAGTAAGTCCTTTCCAATACAAACCAACTGAAGGCTCGTAGGTTCAGCTTCACCATAGTGTCGCGCACTAGTGGATCCAATTGTCGCCATGCTTTCTCTAGTATGTTCTTGGCTTCGCGCTCGCACTGTTCTATCACCTTCTTCTTATCAAGCAAAGCTACGGCTTCAGCTATCAGTTCAAGGTCGGTAGTTTGTGCGCTAAGTATCTCCCATAGTCGCTTGCGGTCCTTCTTATCTAGCTGCGCCATAGCCTTGGCCATAGGGTAGGTTATTTTGCCTGCAGTTATATCCTCGCCATGAGACTTTAGTTGGTCTTTAAAGCCCTTTATGTTCAGCGTATCATCTATTATTTGGAAGGCTATACCAAGTGCCTCGTAATAGTTACCTAAGCCTTCTATCTGTTCAGGTGTACCATCGCCTAGTAGGCCACCTATACGTGCCAAGTAACTGGCAGGGGCAGCGCTCTTTAGCTTGTGCGTAGCCAATACGCGTTTAGCCAATAGCTTCGCAGTCGCATCATCTTTCAGTGCTTTAGGCATCATGTAGTTCAAGCCGTATATATCCATGGCTTGCCCGCTATGCGATGCACGCATAGTTTCAAAGTACCAGTTGTATATCTGTGCTTTCTTTTCTACCGCTATATCTGCTTCATAAATACATATCTGCCCGAAGAAGTAGCAAGCAGTACCAGAGTTAATAGCCGTAGCCTCGCCGTATATTTTATGTGCGGCAGGTCCTCCCCTACGCACATCGCTTCTATCTTGCACATCATCTACTATCAAGCTACCTACGTGCATTAGCTCTGGTAGCGATAGCCAGTCGATAGCCTCCTGCGAGTTACCACCCACTACATCGCAGCAAGCCACAGTAGCGTACGACCTCCAACTCTTACCCCCCCTATCGGTTATTTCGCGTATAGGTTTTATAAAGGTGGCAGCATAAGCCTCTTTATCCAAGCCATCGGTAAAGCCTTTGTTGCCTTCGGCCGATACCAACTCTTCAAACTTCTTCTGCCCGAAGGTTAAAGGCAATATCCTGTTCACCGACTTCAAAGTCTCCTTCGATACGGCCTTCAAAAACTCCTTCATGTTGTTGCTTACTATAAAGCCGTGGCGCTCTATGTATGCAGGGCCGCTTACCTTCTTGCCATTCATGGTGCCTTGCATATTCATGCGGCCCTCCCAAAATGCTGGCTTAGATATTATGGTAGCAAACTCCTGGTTAGGGAACGCAGCCGCCGCTTGTATCTTCAAACCAAACTCAGGTGCTTCCAATAGCCACTCGGTTGGGTACTCGGTAAAGGTTTTGGTACTTACCCAAGTTTCTCCCACAGGCTTCAACTTAAACTTGGTGCTGTAGTGGCGCTTGCCTGCCTTGTCTATCATTATTATGAACGAGCCGCAATCCTCTCCCGTTTTTAAGTCGGTCAAGTCGTAAGCAGTCAACTCGCAGCCGTTATCTAGCTGCATAGCTATCCAGTTCCAAGCCACGTCACGCTTTAGGTCTTCGGTCTTCTTATCTGGGTGGCAGCCAAATTCATGGTCGTACCAACCGGTAGCGCTTTCTATAGCTAGCTTCTCGTCCTTCAGTTTTATTTTACCCGTTACCTCGCACTTAGGTATAAAGTAGTAAAACATATCCTCAGCCGATACACCGCGCACTACACCGTTATCGCCGTGGCGTGTAGGTGGCTTTTTAGGTACAAACTTTAAGTCGGCACTTATGTTCAGCTCCTCGTGTTCAAGGTGCAATGCATAGCTGCCATCTGGCAATTTCTTGAATGTATTCTCATCGTACTTCAGCGATAGTTTCTTGGTAGAAATTTCCGCATCAGCCTTTAGCAATTCATCTGGGTGCGGCACCACTCCCTTCTTTAGCATCTCAATAGCCGCACGCTTAATAAATGGATCCTTAACTATTTCCCCACGCTCCAACCTTTCTATGCCCAACTTTGGTGCCCGCTTATCTACCAGCGATACTGTGTGGTATTGCTTCTTATCTAAATCTGATATACCCCATATTACAGAGTGTGCATTGATGGGCGCCTTGGTGGCTTTGTCGTAGCCTATAACCTTACTAAAGAAAGATGCAAACAACGATAAGTTGCGACCGCCTTTAGCCTTTATGTGGCTATGCATATACCACCACTCGGTAGTACTGCTGGCATGCGGTAAATCGTGTACATTTAAATCAATAGGGCCATCGGCTGGCCAATCAGTCGGGAAGAACTGCTTGGCAGGGGTTTGGGTTTTCTTCATTGCCTAGATGAGTGTGTGTTTAGTTGAGGGTAACGAATGTAGCTCAACCGCTGTAAAATCGGGAGATTTTCACACAATTATTAAATCATTATATAACGTAGGTGTTATTTACCTATAGCAAGCGTAATTTGCGCTTCTATTTTACTAATTAAATTGCGCCACGCAACTGGGGGGGTAAGCTTGCCCCTGTAAGGACTTCCACGATGTATATAATACTTATGAAAAGCAGACTGCTTTATCCCCCACTTTTGCATAAACTGCTTGCGTCCATCGTTGCGGGTTATCCTACCCGTACTTTTAGATATGAAGTGATACACACGGCTAGCTGCTACACCCTTGTAGGTTCGGCAGCCTGCTTGCCACATCTTCATGGCAAAATCGTCATCGCTGCTCATGCCGGGGCTAAACTCATCGCTATAGCCTCCTACAGCCAACCACCACTTTTTATGCACTACATTAGGCGGCCAGGTACTGCCACTCCAGTCATTTTTCGGTAAAATTTTGAATTCGCCCAATAATTTTTGCTCGTCGAAAGTACTAGCATCCCTACCATAATCAGCTACTATTACACAGGCGTTTTTGGTATTATACGGCTCTATCATAGTGCTGGATAGCATAAAGCAATCGGTATCCAATTTGGCTATCTCGTCGAGAAGCGCCTTATCCCAGCCGGGCAAGGCGTACATATCATCGTTCATAAATACCACATACTCGTTCTTAATATATGGCGTTAAAGCATTGACGGCCTTGCATATACCTATATTGGTATCGCTATAGCTGTATTGGGGCAGGTGTTCTTTTACCCATTGTAAGCTACCATCGCTACCATCGTTTACATGCACCAATATTTGGTGTTCAAACACCGAGTTTTGGCGTATGCTTTCCACGCATAGCTTCAAAAAAGGCAGGTTGTTCCAAGTAGGGATAAGAATGCTAAACATTGAATACGAACAAACAGATACATAGCTAGGTTAAGCAAGTAGCCGCTATTTTTATATTTTAGAAGCGAATTTACAATATTCAACTGATAATGAGCCTAAAGAACACACTAGTTGCAATGGCAGTATTAACATGCTGCACCGTATTTATATCGTCATGCAAAAAGGAGAAAAAAACGCAGTGGGATACAGAAATGCTGATACCTATTGCCAATGCCAACCTTACATTGCAGAACATTGTAAAAGACTCTTCGATAAGGAAAAATCCCGACAACTCACTAACCCTTGCTTACACTTCCGACCTATACAAGTTTAGCCTTGCCGACCAAGTAATAAACATACCCGATACATCGATAGGCCAAAAGTTTAACCTTACCGAACTTAAGCTGCCTAACCAAAGTATTAAGTTTCAAACTTCGCTAGGCACCTTGGCGCACGCCATGCAAGCTAGCCCCGATTTTCTAGCTCAGTTTTTAGGCAATTTTATATTGAATAACCAAGGTACTTACCAAAATATTGCAGCACTAAACGGCTTATCGCTGCCTCCATTGCCTTTCGATGCCTCAGGCTTTTTCGATAGTGCATACCTAGCTACAGGCGAGGTACAAATATGGGCCGTAAACAACCTACCTGTAGATATAGTAAGCGCACAGCTTACCATGTATAACGGTAGCGATATGTCGGTAGTAAAGTCGCAAACCATAGGTCCCATTCCGGCGCACGATTCAATATACACCGTTGTAGATATATCAAATACGTTCATTACCAATAGCCTTTTATTCGATGTATCAAACCTTAACACAGGAGCCAGCAATGGACCAGTGCTTATAGATACTACTGATTATATTGAAATGCGCATGTACGTGTTCAATCTTTCGGCACGCGAAGCATGGGCAAAATTCCCAACACAGAATGTGGTAGATATAACCGAAGACGTAACACAGGAAATAGAAGATAGGAAACTAACTTATGTTGATGCTAGGCAAGGTGCAATAACAGTATACGTTACCAGCTCGGTAGAAGAACAA